>JASFYZ010000371.1:0-11348 GCA_045046665.1 Desulfobacterium sp. | reverse complement strand
TGGATATTTTATCAATAGAGTTAAAATTGGCTCTAATACAAGTGATGAAGTTTGGTTTAAAATTATTTATTCCGATGGTCCTGTTCGCAATTGGATTGGGAACTGACATCCAGGTGTTACTTAATGCAATGTCATTGTCAAATCTTGTTTTGTGCACATTTATTATCTTTGGGGCAACTCTTGGTTCATTCCTACCTGCCAGATTGTTTAAATTTTATGAAATTGAGGCGGCTCTGACCGCAGGTTTGTGTATGGCCAATAAGGGCGGTACCGGCGATTTAGAAATCCTGGGGGCAGCCAAGCGGATTGAACTGTTTCCATTTGCCCAGATTTCTTCAAGAATAGGAGGGGGGATTATTTTAGTATTGGCAGGGTATCTGTTTTCTATTCTACTATAACCTTAATTTCCGGGGCTCTCCGATGATTTCCGGGGTTGCACTTTGAGTACTGTTCATGGATAATACTCTGCTTTTATCTTGTAACAAAATTGTGAACGGAGGGCTTATGGGAATTGAGTTAGATTTAGAACTTCCCGATGTTGAAATTTTGAAAGTTTCTCGTGACAGCAAAGGGAATTATGTCATTGACCTCCGCAGCACGAAGAAAAGCGGAGTCTGCCGAAAATGAGGGAATTTGATCAATACCTTCGCCAATTTTGTTTTACTCCAAACCCTATTCTATATGCTGTGTACTTATTATAATATTTATACATCATATAGTATTGTGGCTGGCAAATTTCAAATTGATTTTGAACTTGACGAAGATATTGTGATTTAATCCAACTGAGTTTTGTGATCATAGAGAGGTGGAATCGGTCATAAATCACTGAGTTTATAATATATTAACCTACCGCCTCAACACCTTTAATACTCTCTGGGTGTTTTATTCAATTCCTTTAAAGAAAAGACAGGGCCATCTTTACAGACAAGTTCCTTACCAATGTTGCAGTGTCCGCACATGCCGATACCGCATTTCATCCGGTTCTCCAGAGACATGATAATCTGGTCTTCGGTATACCCAAGTTCTGTGAGAACCGGCTGGGTGAATTTGATCATTATGGGGGGGCCACACACAATACAATAGGTTATGTCATCGGCCCCGGGCGCTTTTTCTTTCACAATGGTGGGAACAAACCCAACGTTATATTTCCAGTCTGGATCTTCTGTGCCGTCAACGGTGATGTGCATATTAATGTCATCTCTTTTTTCCCATGCAAACAGTTCGTCCCGGTAGAGAAGCATCCCCGGTGCCCTTGCACCGTACACCACATCGATCTTCCCAAATTTTGATCTGTTTTTAGGATCAAGCATAAAGACAATTGAGGATCGAAGTGTGGTAAAGGCAAACCCGCCCCCAATGATCACAATATTTTTTCCCTCAAGCTGTTCCCAGGGATAACTATTGCCCAAGGGGCCTCTGATGCCCATGATATCCCCCTTCTTCATGTTGTGAAGATGGGAGGTGACAACGCCTGTCCTGAATACGGTGAATTTGACAAAGCCCTTTTCCGTGGGAGAAGAGGCGATACCTATGGGAATTTCTCCCTTTCCCGGAATCGACAGCTCGGCAAACTGGCCCGCCCGAAAGGAAAACTTTTCTTCATCTGCTTTGTCAAGAAAAACAAAGCGAAATGTTTTAAGAGATCTGTCTTCCGTTGCCGTTTCTATATCATCGATGCGTACCGGACAGGGCATATATGGATTATCCATTGTTCCTCCAAATATTGGCATAATTGATGCGTTGATACTGGGCTCGCATCGTTTCAAATTGTAAAAAACATAGAATATGTGACGTCCTTTAAAAGTATTTTACACTTTTTTAGGGCATTCCCCATTTGCAGGGGCTTTTTCCCAAAAAATTGCAAAGTAGTTTTGGGGTCATATGAAGGATGCCGAATATGTGGTAATTTTTTGGGCAGACAAATCACATCATTTCGTATGCTGAAAATAGGCTGAGCCCAGTGTAGATGCGGTTCATGCACTCTGTTTTTACGGCTCATATGCGTTCATGGTATTGCAGACAGTGCGGATATCGATGTTAACAGGACATTTTTCCACACATCTTCCGCACCCTACGCACATGGTGCCATGGTCATATTTATCCACAAAATATTTGAATTTATGCATGAACCGCTGGCGAACCCGCTGTGTCTTGTCGGCTCTGGGGTTGTGTCCGGACCCATGCTGGGTGAACAGCGGTGCCATGCAGGTATCCCAGTTGCGAAAACGGGCGGCGGTCCTGTTTCTTGTCTCGTCCTGGATATCAAAGCACCAGCAGGTGGGACACAAAAAGGTACAGGTTCCGCAGTTGATACAGGTAAAGGCGATATCCTCCCAGAACGGTGCGGCGTGGAGTGCCAGAAGATCCTTGCCGGCAAGTCTGTCCGTATCGACTTTTGTGGTGATGGCGGCCTCGGCCTCTTTTTTCATGGATTCAATGACATTAAGCGCCGCCGCTGTATCCGTAATGGTGTCAAACCCGGCCATGGCAAGAAAATCTTCGCCCTTTGGGGTGAGTACCTTTGCAAAATAATGTTCCCCTGTATCCACAAGAAGCACGTCCAGCCCCTCTTCGGCAAAGGGGCCGGTTCCCATGGAGGTGCTGAAATCCGAAACGGCCGGCCGGTTCACGGCAAGCCCCACAAAGGTGGTGGCATCATAGGCATCGCACCAATAGGGATCACGGTAATCGGCAGTATCAAAGTTGAGCTTCATCAGCTGCACGGCCCTGGCATCGCAGGGTTGTATGCCAATCACGGCCCGGGGAGAATAATCAGCCGTTGCCCTTTGCATGATATGGTGGTTATCCACTGATTCGTTAAGACATGCCGTCAGTATCTTTTCCGTCTGGGGAAAAAGGATGGACTTGGGAGAAAGAGTGGTATTTCGACCACTCATCTCCGGATAGAAATCCCTGTCAAGGGATTTAAAAATTGATATATTGTTCTCTGCTACAGGACCAAGGAGGTGATAGTGCTCCCTTGCGGTGTCAATGCCCTGGAACCACTGTTTTTTGTCAATATGTATGACTTTCATATAGATACCCTTTTACTCGATGTTCAAATTTTTCCGGCCGCCTTTGCGAGACAAGAATAAAACTACCCATTTGTAAAGTAAAGAGCCTTTAATTACAGATATCTTCAATTAAACTTGGGTAGATTATTTTCTATGAACTCCCTTACTTGACAAATGCATCCGGATCATCCGGCCGAAAAGTGTCCAGCAGGGGGCGCTGGTCCAGGGAGAGCCCGGCTTCCCATCCATAGATATCAACACACTCCTTGGCAAGTTTTCTGGTGAAATGCCTCACCTTGATATTCATGGGACAGGCCTCTTCACAGGCCCCGCAGTCCGTACACCGTCCGGCGCAATGAAAGGCCCGGAGAAAATGAAACGTTTTAACATCCACGGTATCCTGGCCCTTGCCCACCCACTGGGGCTGGGATGCATCCACAAAGCATACAGGACAATAGCAAAGGGGACAGGCATTTCGACAGGCGTAGCACCGGATACAGTTTTTAAGCAGATCATCAAAGTGATCCCATTTCAACCCTGGATTCAGGACTTCAATGGCCTCCACATCTTTGAAAGGTGCCTCAATTTCCGGCTCCAGCACCGGTTCTGCTATGAGTTCGTCATGGATCACCGGGTTGCGGTGCATGCAGGTGCGGCAGTTATCCCTCAGATAGTCTGCTTTGTCGATGCCAAGGTCGCTGGTAGGGGTTTTTATCTGTAGAAAGTCGCCTTTTTCACTGAAAGAGATGATCTCATCCTCAAACAGCGCCGTAATGCTCTCTTTATCCACCATGCCGGTGCAGGGAACGCCGATGATGTAAAGCTGTTCCCTTGATATCTTGTTCTCTATAATATGGGTGACAATACTTCTGGCATCGCACCCCTTGGCGATGATTCCGATTTTTTCTTTTCTATTGGTGAGATAACCGGTAAGATTGAGCCGGCAGTTGACATCCCAGACAAAATCGTTTGCCTCCCGGGGAGTCCTTGCGATGCCGGGTACGGTGGACATGGGGAGGGTTCCCTTTTTAAAACCGATCACCATGTCAACCTTGCCCTCCTTTAAAAGAGCTGAGGCCCGTTCCCGGATTTTTTCCGTGTATGCGTTCATCTGACGTTCCTCCCCTTACCCGGCTTTTTTTACCAATTTATCGTTGGGACCCAGGGCTGAAACCGCATCAGCCACTTCCTGTGCCACCCGGGCAAATTTGGTTGCCTCGGCCGAGGAGATCCATGAGAAATGAATCCTGTCGCTGTCAATTCCCATATGCTCCAGCAGCCCTTTCATGAGACCGAATTTCCGCCTGGCATAATAGTTTCCTTCCAGATAATGGCATTCTCCGGGATGACAGCCAGATACCCATACCCCATCGGCTCCTTCCCTGAATGCGGAGAGGATCAGTTTGGGTTCCACCCTTCCGCTGCACGGCACCCGTATGATTCGAATATCGGAGGAGTACTGCATTCTGCTCACACCGGCAAGATCTGCCGCACCATAGCTGCACCAGTTACACAAAAATGCTACAATTTTTATTCTATTTTCAGCCATATATATTTTTCCCTTTATATCTCAATACTCGATGTTCAAGTTTTTTCTGGCCGGTTTTGCGAGAACGGGCTCATGCTTGTATTATTGGCGTTATCGACCAAAGAGGGTGTGAACACCCAAAAGGCCACCCATAATGAACACATAACGCAAGCCAGCCCCTTCCCACCATCCAAGCTGATCACTGCATAATCGTTTATACCGCCTCATTCATTGCAGATATCTGGGCAAAGAGTTGATTGAAATCAAATCCGTTCAGATGAATCGCCCCGGACCGGCAGGATGCCACACAAAGTCCGCATCCCTTGCAAAGCACCGGGTTGATCTCGGACTGTCCCTGGAACCGCCCCTCTTCAACTACCTTGGGTGCGGAATAGGGGCAAATGTCCACGCATACCCCGCAGGAACTGCAATACGCCGGGTTCACCTTTGCCACATTACCACTGGTATGGATGCTTTTTCGTGCCAAAAGGGTGACGGCCCTGGAGGCAGCGGCCTGGCCATGGGCAATGGCCTCGTCAATGGGCTTGGGATAATGGGCCAGACCGCAGAGGAAAACCCCGTCCGTGGCAAACTCCGATGGTCCGAGTTTGGCATGTCGCTCCACGAAAAAACCGTCATCGTTCATGGGTACCTTGAAAAAATTGGCCAGGCGTTCATCCCTGTTGGGAACAATGGCCGTGGCCAGGGTGAGAAGATCCGCCTCAATCTGAATGGGACGTTTAAGAATGGGTTCTGTCAGATCAATGGTAAGTTTTCCATCCGTCACGCAGACATCGGGCTTGTTGTCCACGGTATAACGGATAAAAATGATGCCCTTTTCCCGGGCCTCCTGGAAGATGTATTCCCGCTCTCCATAGGTTCTGATATCCCGATACAGAACAAAAACGGACATATGGGGATTTCTTCTTTTAAGTTCCAGCGCACTGTCCATGGAATGGGTGCAGCAAACCCTGGAGCAGTAAGGCCTGTCAGGCTCCCTGGAACCGACGCATTGGATGAATACCGCTGATGTAAGCGTCTCAAGGGCTGGATCATTTTCCATGAATTTCCGGTCAAGATCCAGGCTTGTGATAATCCTCTCATCCGTTCCATACTTATATTCAGTGGGTTCAAGGGGTAATGCGCCTGTGGCAATGACCGTGACACCATGTTCAATCTCTTCATGGGCACCCTGGCAGGCAAGGGTGGAGGTAAAGCTGCCCACAAACCCTTCCACCGCCTCAAGGGTGGTATCAAGGTAGACATGGACATTGGGATTCGCTTCAATCTCTTTGACCACACCAGCCAGTTTTTCCTGGATATCCTCCCCCTTGAAGGTGCGATACAGATGGTTGGCCTGGCCGCCAAGTTTTACATCCCTCTCCACCACATGCACCACATATCCCTGTTCGGCAAAATTTTTGGCCGCAGCCAGTCCCGACAACCCTCCCCCCACCACCATGGCAACGGGATTGATGGTGAGTTCCGACTCTGTAAGGGGCTCCATCAGCGCCACCTTGGCAACAGACATATGCACCAGCTCCTTGGCCTTTTGGGTGGCAAGGTCAGGGTTGTGCCGGTGCACCCAGGAGTCGTGGTTACGGATATTGGTCATCTCAAAGAGATATTTGTTGAGCCCTGCATTGATGAGGGTCTCCTGGAACAGCGGCTCATGGGTTTTGGGGGTACAGGCAGCCACCACGATGCGGTTCAGGTTATTTTCCCTGATAATGCGGGTCATGGTATCCTGGGTATCCTGGGAGCAGGTATAAAGATTGTCCGTTGCATACGCCACATAGGGCAGTGTGGCGGCATAGGCACTGACTTCGGGGACGTTCACAACCCCGTTGATATTGGAACCGCATTTACAGATAAAGACCCCTATGCGCGGGGGTTCTCCCGTCACATTGATCTCCGGTACCACCTCGGGTTTCCGGGTCAGAGTATCCCTGGCCTGGCTCAACAGGGCGCCTGCCCCGGCAGCGGCGGCCGAGGCATCCACCACACTTTGGGGAATATCCTTGGGGCCCTGGAAGGCACCGCAGACAAATATACCATTTTGTGTGGTTTCAACCGGGCTGAAGCTCTCTGTTTCGGCAAAATTGCCCGGGGTCAGCTCAACACCCATCTTATGGGCCAGGGCCATCACCTCCGAAGAGATCTCAAGGCCCACTGACAGGACGATCATGTCAAAAATTTCCGTCACCATGGTACCAGCATCGTCCACATACCGCACCAAAAGGTCGTCGGAACCTTGTATACTCTCCGCACTGTGCACCCGTGATCGGATCAGCCTGACACCCTGGTCCACGGCGCTGTTCAACGAGCGCTCAAAGTCCTTGCCATGGGTTCTCATGTCCATGTAGAAAATGGTGCACTCAAGACTGTCCCCTGAATGCTCCTTGGCGATCACCGCCTCTTTCAGGGCGTACATGCAGCACACCGATGAGCAGTATTTATGGTCGCATTGATTCATCTCCCTGGAGCCCACGCACTGGAACCAGGCAATCTTTTTGGGTTCTTTGTGATCGGACAGGCGTGCCAGATGTCCCTGGGTGGGACCGGAGGCGGAGAGAAGCCGTTCAAACTCCAGGGCCGTCATCACGTTGGGATGGTTCGCATACTGGTAATTGGCAAAACTCGACGGATCAAAGGCCTCAAAGCCCGGGCTGAGGATCACCGCACCGGCATTGATTCGCTTGACATCAGGTTTTTGAAGATGGGTCTCAAGGGTCAGTGCCCCGGCACCACAGGCCTTGACACACTCAAAGCATTCGCAGCACACCATGCAGTCAAGGCATTTGTCCGCCTCATTTCGGGCCTGCTCCTCAGTGAATCCCATCTCCACCTCATCAAACCCCTTAAGACGCGCTTCCATGGGAAGTTTGGCCATGGTCTGTCGTTCAATGGATTGGATCCGCTCCGGGATGGGGTTGAACTCTTTCTGGGCATATTCCACGGGCTCACGGTCCGCGGCCAGATCCTTGCCGTCAATATACCGCAAAATTGAGATGGCAGCCCCATTGCCCGCAGCAACGGCATTGATGGCAATGGATGCACCGGTCTGGACATCACCGCCGGCAAACACCCCTTTTCTGGTGGTTTCAAAGGTGATGGGATCAACATTTATGGTGCCCCAGCTATTGATTGAGATACCGGTTTTAGTGTCAATGCAGGCAAGATCGGCCTTTTGTCCGATGGCTGGGATGATACTGTCGGTGTGAATGACAAATTCGCTTCCATCCATGGGAACGGGTCTTCGTCGACCACTATCGTCGGGTTCTCCCAACTCCATTTCAATACAGCGGATACCCGTGCTTTTTCCAGTTTCTCCGTCTTTGATTACCTCCACCGGGGCCACCAAAAACCGAATCTCTACACCTTCTTCCAGGGCGTCCTCAATCTCTTCGTTTCTGGCGGGCATCTCCGTTCGGGTGCGCCGGTAGAGAATCGTTACCTTATTCGCCCCGATTCTAAGGGCGGTGCGGGCCGCATCAATGGCCACATCTCCTCCACCGATGATCACCACGTTTCCGGACAGTTGCCCAAAGGTTCCCAGGACCACCTCTTTAAGCAGTGTCACGCCGGAGATCACCCCGTCAAGTTCCTCACCGGGTATTCCAAGGGCCATGCCTTTGTGACACCCCATGGCAAGATAGACGGATTTAAACCCATCCTCAAACAGGGATTCCACGGTGATGTCCCGTCCAAGGGCCGTATCGTATCGAACCTCCACTCCAAGGATATCTGTGATGTACGAAATCTCTTTGTCAAGCACATGGGGGGGAAGTCTGTAGTCGGGGATGCCGACCTTTAACATACCGCCGCCCACGGGAAGTGCCTCAAAGATGGTGACCTTGATACCTTTTCCTGCAAGGTGAGCTGCCGTCGTAAGGCCTGCCGGACCTGCGCCCACAATGGCCACCCGCTCTTCTCTGGGTGTAATTTCCGGGGGTTCAAGTTCGGAAATATCCACCTGATCGGCAATAAATCGTTTCAGGGTGCAGATGGACACGGGAGCGTCCACCTGCTGTCGCCTGCAGGCCTCTTCGCAGGGGTGGGGACAAATTCTGCCAATGGTACCGGGCAGGGGAAGATTCTTAAGGATGACGTCCAGGGCCTCCCGGTACTTTCCCTTTCTTGCCAGTGCCACATAGGCATGGGCATTGACGCTGTTGGGACAGGCATTGGTACAGGGGGAGCGATCCATTTTGGTGATGGCAAAGGCACCGGGTACTGCCTGGGCATAGGGTTTGTACGTGGCCTGTCGATTGCCCAGCCCCTGCTCAAAAACACTTGGAACGGAAACGGGGCAGACCTCGGCACACTCACCGCACCCCGTGCATTTTGCCGTGTCAATATATCGGGGCACCTGATCCAAGATGATCTCAAAGTTTCCGGCCTCTCCTGTTATCTCACTGACCTGTGAAAGGGTATGAAATTCCACATTGACATGCCTGCCCACTTCAACGAGCTTGGGTGACATGATACACATGGAGCAGTCATTTGTCGGGAATGTTTTGTCCAGTTGGGACATGGCACCGCCAATGGACGGGGTCTTCTCCACCAGATGGACATAATATCCTGAGTCCGCAAGATCCAGAGCCGCCTGAATACCTGCAATCCCCCCGCCGACCACCAGAACCGAGCCAATTGTGTTATCTTCAGTCATAAAAAATATTCTCCTTAAAATATCACTCTTTCGTTCGGGCATCCTTCATATTACCCAAAAGGACTTGGCATCCTTCATTCACCGCTTGACACTTTCTGGAAGCGGAACTCTATTTTCCGGTATTTTTGCCACAGGGTCAATTTTTGCATTGGTAAGCCGATTGGCTGCTGCCTGGGCAAAATGAAATGGTATAAATTATGGTGCCATCCACAGCCTTGGACGATATAGAAAGTTTTGCCTTGATTTTACCCCTTCGGGAAAAAACATTCACCATCTCTCCGTTACCAATATTGAATATTGCCGCATCATTGGACGACATTTCAACAAAACATTCGGGCGACATTTCGTTGAGTCCAGGGAATTTTATTGTTCTGAACGGTGAGATCCATTTGACATCCCACACCGCAGTAAGAGCAGGTGTTCCTTTCAATAATTAAGATGGATATGGAAGCACCGCCTGCTGCCGTCTGCGGGACTTTTTGCAGGAATGGGGACAGATTATGCCCATGGCCAAGTCCTCTGTTTGAACATACGTGATGGGCTAGCGAAAGGAGTCCGAAAGGAATGATTTATAGGAAGCCAGTATTATTTTACCCTTGTCCGGGCACGATCTTTTACTATTTTTTTACGTACTCGATAGTCGTAAGTTCTCATGGTCAATACCACATATACCGCTTTTAAAATTTATAACATAGCACATGTAGTGGTAAAATAGAGAACTTATAACTTATAAGTTGCGTATTAAACGCAAAAAACCTCCACGTACCGAATTGAAATAAATCATTCATTCAACTTGCCTGCCGGGGAGGTGTATAATGAAAACGTACTGTATGATAATGATCAGTTCATTTCATTGTGAATCCTCAATTTCCCGGATACTCAACGCCTGCCAATCACGGGCATGCAATTTCCTGCTATGTCAGTATCTTTTGGGAGAGAGATTCATTTTCCTATCCACTGTCATTATTTTTTTTATATGAAACTCCGCCCAATAAACACTGGAATCATAAAAGTTTCATTTTTTATTTATGATCATCTGATATCAATAACAACACTGATGTGCAAATTGTTATTATCTATTTGTTCAAAAACCGATATTAAGATTATTAATGGAGGCATCCCTCAGCGCTGGGGCATCTCTCATTGCTATTGACTCGTGAGTCCTAAGTTTTTCTGGAAGGCATGAACGCACCTCTCCCCCAATTCCCAATTTTATGGCCAGGGAATTCGGTTTATAATACGAGAATTTCAGCAAATGCCATGGGAACTCCTCCTGAGTAGTAAAATCTGGCGTAGGGTCCAGCCCGTTTGCCTGTGGCCAACTTTTAAGCGTGGCCTCGGTGTCTCCACCGAACTTTCCATCTACCTGAATTTTCAGGGCCTCTTGAAATTACTTTTTGAATCATATGAAGGATGCCAATCTTTTTTGCCGTTTTTCCATGAAAGCCGCCCCCCCCATGAGAACAATTGCCAATAAAATGAGAAGAGCAGATACCGCTGCAATGGTGGGATCCATCTCATCCCGGATACCGTCCCACATTTTTTTGGGCAGGGTGACGGCATGGGCACCACAGATAAACAATGCGGTGATAAGTTCGTCAAAACTTGCAATAAATGCAAAAATGGCTGCAGTCAGAATACCCGGCCGTATCAGGGGCAGAGTGATTTTGAAAAAGGTCTGAAACGGGTTGGCACCCAAGCTGTAACTGGCCTGTTCCATACGGATATCTATGTTTTTCAGGGTGGATGTCATGACAACAATCACATAGGGAATAGCAAGGACGGTATGGGCAAGGACAATGCCGGTCAGGGTTCCGATGAGTTTTAGTTTTGCAATAAAAAAATACATGGCCAAGGCAGAAATGATGCCCGGCAGGATGAGGGGAGACAGGAACAGGGCATAAAAAATAGCTTTTCCCGGAACCCGTCCCCTGGCAAGCCCCATGGCCGCAGGAATTCCAATACTGGATGACAATAGCGTCACCATCAGGGCGACCTTAAAACTGTTCATGGCGGAATTAACCCATGAAGGAGAGGTTATAGTACCGGTCACACGACTTGATATTTGTGACATTTTGACATATAGTTCCAATCAGATGAACTAACATTGTTCTTTTTAGTTATAGCTCATTTA
>JASFYZ010000370.1:0-21400 GCA_045046665.1 Desulfobacterium sp. | reverse complement strand
CCTCCAAAACTAACAGCATAAAAGAGTGGAAATGCAGCAAATAGAGCTCCGCCAAACATCACTAAAGCAGTAAAAGTGAGTTCCCATTTTCTTCCTAATGAAGCGACTAGGACATCTCTTTGTTCCTCATTTTTTGCTATCTTATAAAGTAGAGTTTGTCCACCTTGCACAAAGGTAAGAAAAACAAATAACAAGCCATTTCAGGAGCAATCAGATTGAAATTATTCACATGGAAAGGCGCGCTTACAGCAGTGATCATACTGACGGCACTGGTATATGTTCTTCCAACCTTCTATCCCGACTGCTGGCCCCATAAAAAAATAAATCTTGGCCTGGATCTCCAAGGGGGCATGCATCTTGTCCTGGAAGTTCAAAATCAGAAGGCGGTTGACACCACTATTGAACGTACCGTGCATGAGCTGAAACAAGAGCTGAGAAAAAAAGAGCTCAAGCATCTTGGCATCTCCCGAAACAGCAACAATACCATCACTGCAACGCTTTCAGGGGACAAGAACATTGATGGGTTTACAGCACTTGTCGCCGAAGATTTCAATACCCTGGAAATCGTTTCAACGGTTACGGTTTCCAAGGGGAAAAACATTGTGCTGCAACTTCCCGCAGAAGAGGCGGAGAATATCAAGCGCATGGCCACAGAACAGGCCCTTGAAACCATTCGAAACCGAATTGATGAATTCGGGGTCAGTGAGCCGGATATCCGACTCCAGGGGGACAAAAGGATACAAATTCAGCTGCCTGGTATCACCGATACCCAGCGAGCCAAGGATCTCATCGGCAAGACGGCCCAGCTCAGTTTCCAGCTGGTGGATGAGACCGGAGACATTGCTTCTGCTGCCAAGGGAACCCCTCCGCCGGGTTCAGTGCTTTTGTACCAGATGAAAGAGGACAACCGCACAGGACAGGTCACCAAGGTGCCCTTTCTCATCAAAAAACAGGTATTGCTGGACGGCGGTTCCCTCACCGATGCCCGGGTGATGATTGACTCCCAGTTCAATGAACCCTATGTGGGCATTGAGTTTGACCGAAAAGGTGCCCGGATATTTGAACGCATCACCGGTGAAAACATTAAAAAAAGACTGGCCATTGTACTGGATAAAACCGTTTATTCCGCCCCGGTGATCCAGGATCGCATTGCCGGTGGAAAGGCCAGGATTACAGGAAATTTCACCACGGAAGAGGCAAGGGATCTTGCCATTATACTGCGGGCAGGTGCCCTGCCAGCACCGGTTAAAATTATTGAAGAACGAACCGTTGGACCCACGCTGGGTGCCGATTCCATTCGCATGGGAATCATGTCCATGCTGGTGGGGGGACTTCTGGTTCTTTTATTTATGCTGATGTACTATAAAGGGGCCGGACTGATTGCAGACATTGCCCTTGTGGTCAATATTCTGCTCATTGGTGGCGGGCTTGCTGCCTTCCAGGCCACCCTGACCCTTCCGGGCATTGCAGGCATTATTCTCACCATCGGTATGGCGGTGGATGCCAATGTGATTATCTTTGAAAGAATCCGGGAAGAGCTGGCCTCGGGAAAGACTGCTGCGGCATCTGTTCATGCAGGTTTTTCCAGGGCTGCCCTTACCATTCTTGACGCCAATGTGACCACACTTATTGTAGCGGTGGTACTGTTTCAGTTCGGCACCGGTCCTGTAAAGGGATTTGCCGTTACCCTGGGACTTGGTATTCTTGCAAGTCTTTTTACTGCTCTGGTCCTTTCAAAAAGTATTTTTGAAATAATATTGTCCGGAAAAAAGACACCCACCCTCAGTATATAAGGAGATAAACAGCCATGCAGTTTATCAAACCCGGTACCACCATTGATTTTATAGGGAAACGAAAACTGGGGTTTTCATTTTCCCTGGCCCTGGTTATCATCAGCCTTATTTCTCTTTTCATCCACCAGGGTCCCAATTACGGCATTGATTTTGCTGGGGGTACCCTTGTACAGGTAAAATTCGACAAAACCCCTGTTATCAAGGATATCCGTTCCGGCCTTGATCAGATGGGCATTTCAAACTCCGCTGTTCAGAATTTTGGCGATCCCGGGAACAATGAATTTCTCATCAGAACCAGCATCCCGGAGATGACTGGTAAGGGATTTTCCCAGGCCATCACCCAGGCCCTGGAAAATGCTACGGGTTTAACACCAGAAATCCGACGTGTGGAGATGGTGGGCCCCCAGGTGGGAAAGGATCTGAGAAAACAGGCGTTGCTTGCCATGTTCTATTCACTGCTCTTTATCACCATCTACATTTCAGGCCGATTTGAAATGAAATGGATACTCTCCGGTGTCACCGCAGGGGCATTGATGACAGCCGTGTACTTTTTGTCCATTTTTAACATGAGCATGCCCATCCTCATTACAGCGGCCCTGGTGGTCACTCTGGCATTGTTTTGGTATCTGGAGTTAAAATATGCCATGGGGGCCATTGTGGCTCTTATTCATGATGTATTCATCACCGTTGGCCTTTTTTCCATATTGGATTATGAATTTTCCCTGCCCATCATTGCGGCCCTTTTGACCATTATTGGTTATTCCCTCAATGACACAATCATAGTGTTTGATAGAATCCGGGAGAATAACATCCAGTCTAAAAAATCAACCCTGGTGGAAATCATAAACAAAAGCATCAATGAGACCCTGAGCCGGACAATCCTTACCTCATTGACCACATTAATTGTACTTTTTTCCCTGCTGTTTCTGGGGGGTGAGATTATTCATAACTTTGCCTTTGCCATGATTGCCGGAGTGGTTATTGGAACCTATTCATCCGTTTTTGTTGCAAGTCCCATTGTTCTTCTCACGGACAAAAAGAACCGTTGAGCCAATGAAAAACAGCAAGAACGCATGACGATCATTGGGCACCGGAAAAATGAAGATCTTTTTTCGGTGCTGGTTTCCTTTTTTTGGGGGTGTCACCCCCCTCCGTCAATGTTGAGAATCCACCTGCAAGGAGTGTATAAATTAAATTTTTATGAAACCCGTAACTGACAAAAGTCCATCAGATGACCGGGCTGATTGATAAATATAGATCCTGGTTTGCGCTTAAAAATGTCCCGGGGGTGGGAAGTGTGCTGTTTAAACGACTGATTACAGCATTTGAATCACCCCAGGGAGTATTTAATGCCTCGGACCATGAACTTAAAGGGATCAAAGGCATGGGTCCCCGAATTCTCCAGGGTATCCACAGAAACCGGACTCATTGCCCCGGAGATGAGATTCGTGCCATTGAGCGATGCGGATTTAAAATTGCCGCGTTCACTGATCCCCATTACCCGGAACTTCTTTTACATATTCCAGACCCGCCCCCCATCCTGACTTACCTTGGCACCCTTGATAATATTCCCCCCTGCATTGCCATTGTGGGATCGCGGCAGGCAACCGCCTATGGCATTGACACAGCATTCAAGCTGGGCCGAAAACTTGCATCCCGGGGATTTCAAATTGTCAGCGGCATGGCCATGGGCATTGATACTTCTGCCCATAAAGGGGCACTTCAGGCCAGAGGCAGAACCCTTGCGGTGCTGGGATGTGGCTTAAAGACCATCTATCCCCGGGAAAACAGACGTCTTTACCATGATATTGCGGACAACGGCGCAGTTATCTCAGAATTTCCCATTCACAGTTCACCGGATGCCCGTCATTTTCCCATGAGAAACCGAATCATTGCAGGCATGTCCACCGGCACCATCGTTGTGGAAGCCGCTGCCAGAAGTGGTTCTCTCATCACTGCCCGCCTCACCGCCGAATACAATCGGGAGGTGTTTGCCGTACCCGGAAGCATACAGTCCTTTAAAAGCACCGGCACCCATGCCCTGTTAAAACAGGGGGCAAAACTTGTGGAGAATGAATTGGATGTCATTGAAGAACTGGGCCACATGGTCCACCAGGAACCCCCACCCCATCCCATTGACAATCCTGATGACACTGGAAGCCATTTTTTAAAACCGGATAAGATCCAGGAGAAAATTCTCAACTACCTTGGGCCCTATCCCGTCCACATAGACACCATCATCGAAATATCCGGCCTTGATGCAGGGGTTGTCAATGCATCACTTTTATGCCTGGAATTGAAAGGTTTTATCAAACAAACACCGGGAAAATTTTTTTTCACCGTAGAGGAAACACCGTGAGTAAACCACTTTTAATTGTCGAGTCCCCCACCAAAGTTAAGACCCTTAAGAAATATCTTGGGAAAGAGTACAATGTAACTGCCACAGCAGGGCATATCAAAGATCTTCCCCAAAAAGAACTGGGCATTGATGTTGAAAAGGATTTTAAGGCCAAATATCTCCAAATCAAAGGAAAAGCCAAGGTAATCCAGGCCATGAAAAAAGAAGCCGGGGATACTGACACCATTTATCTGGCCCCTGACCCTGACCGCGAAGGAGAGGCCATTGCATTCCATGCGGCGGATATTCTGAAAAAAAAAGGCAGATCCTTCCACAGGGTCTTAATCCATGAACTCACAAAAAAGGGAATCGCCGATGCCCTGAACAATCCCATGGATCTCAATTATAACCGCTACGAAGCCCAGCAGACCAGAAGAACCCTTGACCGACTGGTGGGATATCAGATCTCTCCGTTGCTCTGGAGACGGGTTCAGGGGGGGCTCAGTGCCGGACGGGTTCAATCTGTTGCCGTTAAAATCATCTGTGACAGAGAAAGCCAAATCCGGGCCTTTGAGCCCCAGGAATACTGGACCATTACAGCGGATCTCACGGCGGACAGCCCCCCTGCCTTCACGGCCCAGCTGGCCCGGAAAAATGGAAAAAAGATTGCCATCCCAGATGGTGACACCTCTGCTGCCATTGTAAAGGAATTGGAATCCACTGACTATGTGGTGGAAAAAATAAACCGGAAAACCATCAAAAGAACCCCTTTGCCCCCGTTTATCACCAGTAAAATGCAGCAGGATGCCATCAACCGTTTGAAATTTTCCGCCAAAAAAACCATGATGGTGGCCCAGCAGCTCTATGAGGGCATTGAAATCGACTCCGGCGGTCCAGAAGGCCTTATTACCTATATGCGTACGGACTCCACCCGTATTGCCGAAGAAGCGGCCCTGGCAGCCCAGGAGCTCATCTGTGAAAAATTTGGAAAAGAGTTTGCCCTGGAGTCCCCCCGGTATTTTAAGAATAAAAACAAAGCCCAGGATGCCCATGAGGCCATCCGTCCCACATCGGTATTGAATACACCGGGTAAGGTTCAGCCCTTTCTCTCCCAGGATCAGTTCAAGCTCTATGATCTTATTTGGAAACGGTTCATGGCCTCCCAGATGTCCCAGGCCCTCATTGACCAGAAAACCATCTCCATCCAGGCGGGTATCTATACCTTCACCGTGGGGGGGAGCACGGTAAGATTTCAAGGATTCATGGCCCTTTACACCACCGATGATGCCAATGGGAAAAAGGACAAAGAAAAGGAAAAACAGCTCCTTCCGGAAATGAACCAGGCAGATGTGCTCAAGTTAGGGCAGATTATTCCCAAACAACACTTTAGCAAACCGCCTCCCCGATTTTCCGAAGCATCGCTTGTCAAGGAGCTTGAAGAGAACGGCATTGGACGTCCCAGTACCTATGCCTCTATTTTGTCCACTATCCGGGACAAGGGCTATGTGGACCTTGTAAAACGCTATTTCATACCCAATGAGCTGGGATTCATTGTCAATGAACTGCTGGTGGAGTCTTTTCCTGAAATATTGGATGCCACCTTTACGGCAAAGATGGAAAACAATCTGGACAGCATTGAAAATGGTTCCAGCAAATCCGTTGAGGTTCTCAATGAATTTTACACCCCTTTCAAGAAAAAGCTTGAATATGCCCAGGAAAATATGCTCAGTGTCAAGGGCGTTGGCATGGCCACAGACCTTCTATGCCCCCTATGCGGCAAACCCTTAAACATTAAAATGGGCCGAAACGGTCATTTTATTGCCTGCACGGCCTATCCCGAATGCACATTTTCAAGCAACTATACCCGGGATGAAAAGGGCAACATCGAAATCCATGAAACCAAGGTGGACAACACCAAGGTAAAAGATTGTGATAAATGTGGAAAACCCATGGTGAAAAAAGAAGGTCGGTATGGAGAATTCCTTGCCTGCACCGGCTACCCCGACTGTAAACACACGGAATCGGTTTACGGGGACCAGGGCGGGGCTGAGACCAACGTTCACTGCCCGGAAAAGGATTGCGATGGGAAGATTGTTGAAAAACGATCCCGCCGGGGAAAAATATTTTATGGGTGCAACCGTTATCCGGACTGCACCTTTGCCTCCTGGGATAAACCTGTGAATATGCCCTGCCCGCAGTGCGACTCTCCCTATCTGGTGGAAAAAGAGACTAAAAAAGAAGGAAAAATCTTTAAATGCCCAGTCAAAGGCTGTGGATATAAACAAAAGGCAGATGTTGACCAAGAGCTTTCAGATGAAACCAAACCAAACAAATAGATTCATAAAAGTTTCATGCTTTGTTGTGGGTTATATGAAAAGCCCGGCAAATCAAGTTGTAATACAAGGATTAAGAACGTAGGGGACAGAATCTATTTCTGCCCCATGTTATGGGCAAACCAAGATGGATTTTCAATTTTTGTTGTGACAGGCAGACCTGTCACACGGGTTATTCGAAAATTAGAATCTGGCTTGGGATATCTTCGATGAGATCAGGGATAAAGATGGCAGGCCGTGAAGTGGGTACTTCCCTGCACTTTCAGGGGTTTCAGCAACGGTTCCTCTTTAGAACATATATCCATGACATGGGGACACCGGGTATGGAATCGGCATCCCGGGGGCGGGTTTTCTGGAGAAGGCACCTCCCCTTTAAGTAGGATCCGTTGTTTCCGGGCCAGGGGATCTGCCAAGGGGATGGCAGATAAAAGCGCCCGGGTGTAAGGGTGATATGGGGTTTCATAAAGGGCCCGGGCCTTTGCATATTCTACGATTTTACCCAGATACATCACGGCAATGCGATCTGACACATGCTTGACAACGGCAAGGTCATGGGAAATAAACAGATAGGTCAACTCCATTTCCCGCTGCAGGGTCACCATGAGATTGAGAATCTGGGACTGCACGGAAACATCCAGGGCGGACACCGGTTCATCACAGATCACCACCTCGGGATCCAAGGTGATGGCCCGGGCAATGCCAATGCGCTGGCGCTGTCCCCCACTGAATTCATGGGGGAACCGATGGATATCATCCCCTGACAACCCCACCCGTTCCAGCAACGCCCCGATCTCTTTGTCGGTCTTCCCCCCTTTTCGACCATGAATAACATATTTTTCCCGGAGGATTTCTCCAACGGTGTGCCTGGCATTCAGGGATTCAAAGGGGTCCTGAAAAATCATCTGCATCTGCAACCGCATGGATTTCATCTGCCTGGAATTTCCAAGGGCAATGTTTTTACCATGGAGAAATACCGTGCCCGCAGTGGGGGGGTAGAGCCCCACAACACATCTTCCCAGGGTGGTTTTTCCACATCCAGATTCCCCCACAAGGCCCAGTGTTTCTCCTTTTTTAATGGAAAAGGAGACATCATCCACGGCATGCACCACCCCTGTCTGTCCCAGAAAAATCCCCCCCCGAACCGGAAAATGTTTTGTCAACCCCGTGACGCTTAAAATGGTATCCGGGTCAGAGGGCGAATCAATGTGGCTGGCATTAGGCAGTTTTCCCCTTGAATCAATCATGTTTTTCTCCCAAAAGATAACAGGATGCAAAATGCCCCTGGCTTCCCACCATGGTTTCCGGTGGCGACACCGTGTGGCAAATATCCATGACATAGGGACATCGATTGGAAAATCGGCACCCCCGGGGCATTTTATCCAGGGAGGGTACCCGGCCCTTAATGGTGGGAAGCAAAGATTTAGGCTTTCCAGTCAGACTGGGAATGGAGGAAATCAGCCCTTTTGTATAGGGATGAGCCGGATTTTTAAACAGGTCCATCACCCCTGCTCGTTCCACCACCCTGCCCCCATACATCACCACAGCATCGTCACAGTTTTCTGCTATGACGCCAAGGTCATGGGTGATGAGCATAACAGACATACCCATTTTTTCCTGGAGGGACTTTATCAGCTCAAGAATCTGGGCCTGGACCGTTACATCCAGGGCCGTGGTGGGTTCATCGGCAATGAGAATGTCCGGTGAAGATGCCAGGGCCATGGCAATCATCACCCGTTGCCGCATGCCTCCTGACAGCTGGTGGGGATAATTGTCCATCACCATCAAAGGGTCGGCAATACCCACATCTAAAAGCATGGTCATGGTGGCCTTACGCCGCTGTTTTTTTGTCATGGCAGGAAAATGAATGGCATAGACCTCATTGATCTGGGAACCGATGCGGTGCACCGGATTTAGTGCCGTCATGGGCTCCTGAAAAATCATGGCCATGCGCCTGCCCCGGATGGCCTGCATCTCGCCCGCAGAAAGGGTAGAAAGGTCCCTTCCATCAAAGAAAATGTGCCCTGACACTATCTTTCCCGACGGACGGGGCAGCAATCCCATGATGGACAGTGCGGTCACACTTTTCCCACACCCGGATTCCCCCACAATACCCAGTGTACTTCCCAGGGCCATGGCAAAGGAGGCCCCATCCACGGCATGTACCCTGCCATTTTCCGTGTCAAATGCAGTGACAAGGGTGTCCACCTGCAGCTGGGGGGGTACATTCTCTCTTCGCGGGGATGGCACCAGACTACTTATCACCATGGCCTCCGGGCCTGAAATGATCATCCATGATGGTTTCTGGGGGAACGCTTTTTCCCTGTTTCATGGCGGCCAGGGTTTCATCATGTATTTTCTGGTCAAACCAGAACAGGCCCCCGGTCATGGCTGAAAAAGGATCAAACAGGGAGGTGGATACCTTGGTACCATGAAATTGCGGCAATTGCATCCAGCCCCAGAACCCGTGACGGACATAGGGAACCATAAATGTGGGCACAAAGGCACCCTGGTCATGTATCAGCACCTGGATCTTCCGGGAAAGAATTTTACGCTGTTCCTCGTCCAGGCTTTCTCTATATTGATCAATTAACCCATCCAATTCAGGGTCATCGGTGTTAGTGATGTTATTGGTCTGTACCTTATGGGCATTGTCCGAGTGCCAGCTCTGCCAATATGAAGGACGAAGGGAGGTGCTCCATCCCATCCAGGCCACATCATGCTTTTTTTCCAGAAATTTTTTAAAGGCGGCAGTGCTGTCCAGTTTCTGTAGCCGCAGCTCCACACCGGCCTTTTGGGCCTGTTCCTTTAGGACCACCAGGCGGGGAGTGTGCCCCTCAAACCCATAGGTGACCTCCACGGAAAATCTAAGACCATCCCGTTGCCAGATACCGTCACTGCCCCGGTGCCATCCCGCCTGGGTCATCAGGGTTTCCACCTTTTCAATGGAAAACTTCCGGGGTTTGATTTGGGCATTGGTGTAATCACCATAGCCCACATAGGCCTGGTCCAGTCGAAAATAATCCCCCCGGAGCACTTTTTTAATCACCCGGTCCACATCCATGGCATGGGTAAAGGCATACCGCACCCGGATGTCCTGGAACATGGGCTTATCACAGTTTAGCCACAACCCCGATGCCGACTGCTGGGTATCATTAAAAAACCAGATACGTTTCACATATCCGTTGTTCACGACATCGGTGTCTGACCGGTTGTACCAGTACTTGGGCATGCTCAGAGAAAACACATCCACCTGGCCCTTTTTAAAATACTCCCAGAGCATGTTAAAATCCCGGATAACGGTGAATTTCACCCGATCCACATTAAAACGATTTTTAAAATATCTTAAATCATTGGCCCACCAATTTTTCTTTCTAAGAAAATGAATATACTTTCCTTTTTTAAAATCCGAAATCTGATAGGCCCCAGTGTTGGGCACCACTTCCCAGTTATATTCATGGACGAAATCTTCATCCAGTGGTCCAAAAAAATGCTCCGGTGTCGGGGCAATGGCAACCCTTAAATGAAGATCCGGCTGGGCCTTGGTACTTTTAACGGCCAGGGTGTGATCATCAAAAACCGTCACCGATTCAATCTCTTTGGTGTAATAATCATTGTACCAGGGAGCCACTATGTGTTCCGAGCGCATAAAGGTCAGGGTATAGGCAAAGTCCCAGGCGGTCACGGGTTTTCCATCGGACCATCTTGCCTTTTTATTCAACCGGAAATACATGGTCTTGTTGTCAGCACCAAAGGCCCAGTGGGTGGCAAGTTCTGGAATGATGTTACCAGTGTTGGGATGGATGTTCACAAGGGAGAGTTGATTGTCCAGCACAGCGCTTCTGAAACTGCCGTTGGCATCGGGACCCACGGTTCTGAAGGTCATGGGAAAACTTAAAATGGCCGATCGCAACACGCCCCCCTTCACCGCATTGGGGGATGAAAAAACAGGATCCCTATCATTGGTAAGCCATGTAATTCCCTGGGGAAGGGTGGCTGTATTGCCATGGGTGACCACCTCATCGGTATCTTTCTTATCTTCCCCTGTGGTGTTTTTTGCTGCATTGGATTCCATCAAAACGCCATCGTCGTTCAAATCATTTGAATTGTCTTGACTTTGCCCATCATTACCACAGCCAACCAAAAGGAAAAGGGCCGCAACGGCCAGCACTTTCACAAAAATGGCATTCCATTGATTAGATCTTTTTATCATTACATCTCCATAATTTATGAATGGTGAACAGACCACAGTCATTACAGCAAACGGTTTTTCAACCAAAAGTTGCATTCATGGCTTTACGTTTTGAATGAGATCAAAATTGTTTATATACAACGACCCTGCCAGGATTTCAAACAAATGAATTTTAAATTGACCTGAGACGGCTGTACAATTAGATTATTTTCATGTAAATTAAGGTTGCCTGACCTCATTTGCCTGAAAATAAGATCCATAGAATAGTATGATTATGATGCCGGGAAAATGGGAATGAACCCAGATGAAAGGTGCCAGATTAAGGGGTCAACAATCCCTGAGCTAAAGACTCAGGGGTTTTCTTGCCGATTTGTTATAAACCTACATGGCAGTAACCACCTGCCACAACGAAAATCGAAAAAGCAGTTGCTGGCAAAACCCAGCACCCAGCACCTGCTTTTTCATATAAAAAAACAAACAGAAGGAAGCCTATGCACATCACCATCGCCACCAAAAAACACACCCAGCTTGTGGATATTACCCCGGAAATCCAGCGGGCAGTGACAGATGCCTCCATGGACTCTGGCCTGGTTCATGTCTTTTCCATGCACACCACCGCTGGCATCACCATCAATGAAAATGCCGATCCCGATGTAAAAACAGACATTATTAACAGCCTTGATGGTCTTTTCCCATGGACCGGCAACTACCGCCACATGGAAGGCAACTCCGCAGCCCATCTGAAAACCAGTTTTATGGGGCCCTTCCAGCTGATTCCCATTGAAAAGGGATCCCTGGTTCTGGGGACCTGGCAAAGCGTTTTTTTATGTGAATTTGACGGGCCAAGAACCCGCAGGGTGCACCTGACCTTTATCCATGAGCACCGCTTCCCCCCCCTTTTAAAAACAACATCAAAATGATTCTCCACGTGGACATGGATGCATTTTTTGCCTCTGTGGAGCAGCGGGACACCCCTTTTCTCAGGGGAAAGCCCATTGCCGTGGGGGGAACATCCAACAGAAGTGTGGTGGCAACGGCAAGTTATGAGGCCAGAAAACTGGGAATTCATTCTGCCATGCCCATGTTCCAGGCCCTGGAAAGGTGCCCGGACCTCATTATTGTCAAACCTGATAAAAAAAAATACAAACAGATATCCCTTTCCATCATGGAACTGTTAAGGCAGTACACCCCGTGTGTGGAACCTGTTTCCATTGATGAGGCCTTTCTGGATGTCACAGGATGCAACCGCATATTCGGCTCCCCTGAAACCATTGCGCAATCCATAAAAATCCACATGGTAAAAAAGGTTGGCCTCACCTGCTCCCTTGGGGTGGCCCCTGTAAAGTTTCTGGCTAAAATTGCCTCGGACATGAACAAGCCCAATGGCATTACTATCATCCATAAATTAGATATCCAGACCTTTATTAACTGCCTTGCAATCCATAAAGTCCCCGGCGTGGGCAAAAATGCCATGGATAGAATGAAACTTCTGGGCATTGAGACATTGGGGGATGTGCGCCGGTTTAAAACAGAACTCCTTGTGGGGAAATTTGGCAAGTTCGGTTTGAGACTGGCAGAACTCTCCCGTGGAATTGATGGCTCCCAGGTGGTGGTGGAAGAAAAAAGAAAATCCATATCCAGTGAGTCCACCCTGGATATGGATATCACCAGTGGAGAAAGTATCAAAAAAGAACTGCTGAGGCACGCTCATATTGTGGGCCACGACCTCAGAAAACACCGCCTTTTTGCTGCCACCATTTTCATCAAATTTAAATTCTCCGATTTTTCCCAGGTGACCCGCCAGGTCAAAGTAGATCCTCCCATGTGCGCATCTTCTGCAATTTATGAGACAGCTGTGGCCCTTGCGAAAAATTTCAACATCGAAAAACCCATACGATTAATCGGGCTTGGGGGCTCAAGCCTCACAGAAATCAGGCCCCACAATCAGATGGATCTGTTTCAGACCGTGGCTCCGCCGTCGGAGAAATGGGAAAAAGTGGACAAAACCGTGGATGCCATTACAAAAAAATTTGGTCATGGTATCGTCACCAAGGCCTCCTTAAACGACTAATCGCCTTGATCGCCAGGTACGCTGTTCCAGAAGAACATACAACAGATGACATCACCCTGATTATTTATTAGAAAATAAAACTTCCGGGCAACCTCAGCAGAGCCCCCCCCGAGGGGCAATAGGAACCGGCCAATTGAGCCGTCTACGGTTCCGGGCCGGGCCCATTGCCCCTCGGGGGCGGCATGATATCACTTTCAATATTCGTTGTGTCCGCTAGGACATGTAGGTTATAAGAAAATGCAGCACCAGAGTACCGACATCAGGGCAGTCCTCGGAGGCGGTATAATACCATTTTCTATCTTCGTTGTAACAGGAGGGGCTGTCATGTGAGCTATATTAAAACCCGAGATCCTCGTTGATTAATACTACTTTTATCCGTTTTGGGGGAAAACATTTGTCTGTGATGCACCAGGTATTGCAAATGCGATCAGGACTTTTACAGTCCTGGCAGAATCCGGTTTCTCTACAGGGGGTTTTTTTATCAAGATTTATGGTATTGACAGGGGCTGCATAATTTTTAATGCGATACATGGCGTCATCAAGGTCGCAGGAGATCTTGTTTCTACCCACAAAGATAATCACATTTTTAGGACCAAAGGTGATGGCTCCGATTCTGTTGCCGATCATGTCCAGATTCACCAGTTGTCCGGTTTCGGTGATCGCATTGGTCCCCGTTATAAAAAGGTCCACCAGAAGGGACTGTCGTCTCAGGTCCATTTGGGCTTCAAAGGGAAGACTCTTATCAAAGGTATTTAACACTTCCATGTCTTGGGCATCTTTCAATGCATGAAAAAGTCCAGTGGCCACATAGGTCATGGAGCCCCCCCAGGAAACACTTTTGGGGGTAAGCTCTGGAATAATTTTATCAAGGGCGATATTTTTTGCATCCTCTGCAGTATCAGCAATGAACACTTCAAAGTTATTGGACTCAAGGTTTTTTTTAACCTGCTCAAGTCTTTTGTTCCAATAAATATTAACGGGATTTTTCATATTTTTTATTCCTCCATGGTGATCTGTTTTACGCCTCTATTTCCAACCTTGGAGATACTACCGAAATTATGATCAGTTATCAAATTTATTCTGGTTAAAATTTATTTCTTTTTTTTTAAAATTTCTGTTGACTAAATAATTATTTCTTTTTATAGTCAAATACACGATATGAATCCGCTTCAGTAAAAGACACATTACTCTTACTCTTTCTTGACCTTGTTTCTGACGCTATTAAGACTTTAGTCTCAAACTGATACCTATATTTAAGAAGTACTATTCTACCTGAGAAGACACTGATTCTACCTTAAAAGACACTGAAAACCATATTATAATAAGGAGGCAATGAATGTTCTCCTTTATCTTTACATTCCTTTTTTAAGTTGATAAATATCAACACAGGATACAGATTCTATTATGACTTATTTCGCATCGCGCAAATTCAAAACAAACAGAATCCATTTGACTAATTAAACAATGCAGAATCCATATGACTAATTAAACAATGAAATATCAGCAATCCGCGATGATTATCATCATTTCCCTTAAATTTCATGGAAAAGGGTGGCCATATTGCAAGAATATCAAAGCTTAAAGATCCGTAATTATGATATTTTTAATGGTTGGTGTGACACCTTATGATTTCCAGATTATTTTTACAACGCCCCACTTAAACGAATCATTTTTTTTCTCAATGCGAAGATGAAGTCCTTATTTTTTGACACAATTTTCGACGCAACGCAAAAGACGATTTAAAATATCACATAATTCTGGATAGATATTGAATTATAAGTTCATTCTTAAAGACAATTTATTTTTTAATAAGGAGGTGCTGGTAACTAAATTTTTGTTGATTTCTTGGGATTTTAATCATTATAAACTTTAAAATGCAGGAGACAATTCATGGGCGACACAAACGTTGAAGAGACCACAGAAGCGCAGATTGCTGTACACTGGAAGGAAGAAGAGTACTACTATCCCTCAAGTAAATTCGTAGGCCAGGCAAATGTGTCTGATGCCAGCATTTACGACAGATTCAGCCTGGATAATTTTCCCGACTGTTTCACGGAGTATGCTGAAATGCTGGACTGGTACAAATACTGGGATGAAGTTCTTGACACAAGTGATGCGCCCTGCTGGAAATGGTTCAAAGGCGGGCAGATCAATGCCAGCTATAACTGCATTGATCGCCATCTTGAAAAAAACAAAAACAAAACAGCCATCCATTTTGTACCTGAACCGGAAAGCGAAAGAATTGATCATATCACCTACCAGGAACTCTATGTCAGAGTCAATGAATTTGCAGCCCTTCTCCGGGACTTCGCAGAGTTAAAGAGAGGCGATAGAGTCACCATCCACATGCCAATGACTGCAGAACTTGCCATTACCATGCTGGCATGTGCACGACTTGGGGTCATTCATTCTGTTGTTTTTGGCGGTTTTTCCCCCAATGCATGTGCAGACAGAATTATTGATTCCCAGTCCAGGGTACTCATCTCCATGGATGCCTATTACCGGTCCGGCACATTGTTAAATCATAAAGTGAATGCCGATGATGCCGTAAAAATCGCCAAGGACGGTGGACAGGTTGTTGATAAGGTATTGGTCTGGGAAAGATATCCTGGAAAGTACTCTTCTGAGACCCCCTTGGTTGACGGTCGTGATTACAGTGTCAATACCGTATTAAAAGACTATTATGGCAAGCGTATAGAACCGGAAAAAATGCTCTCAGAAGATCCTCTCTTCCTGATGTACACCAGTGGAACCACAGGAAAACCCAAAGGGTGCCAGCACAGCACCGGTGGATATCTGGCATATGTGACAGGCACCTCAAAATACATCCAGGATATCCACCCGGAAGATGTTTACTGGTGCATGGCGGACATTGGCTGGATCACAGGTCATTCCTATATTGTTTATGGTCCCCTGGCCCTTTGCGCATCAACGGTTATTTACGAAGGGGTTCCCACCTATCCAGATGCAGGCAGATCCTGGAGAATCGCCCAGGAACTGGATGTCAATATTTTTCACACCGCCCCCACCGCCATCCGCGCATTGAGAAAACTCGGCCCGGATGAGCCAGCCAAATATGACTATCATTTTAAACACATGACCACTGTGGGTGAACCCATAGAGCCAGCGGTGTGGAAATGGTATCAAAAAGAGGTGGGTAAAGGTGAAGCCGCCATTGTTGACACCTGGTGGCAGACTGAAAACGGTGGATTCCTGTGCAGCACCATACCGGGTATTAAGCCCATGAAACCCGGCAGTGCAGGCCCCGGCGTTCCGGGTATTCACCCCATCATTTATGACGAAGACGGCAACGAAGTCACCAAACCTGGCATTGCTGGCAATATCTGTATCCAGAATACCTGGCCCGGTCAATTCCAGACCATCTGGGGAGACAGGGAACGATTTGTTGAGACCTACTTTGCAAGATATTGTAAAGATCCAGAAAGCAAGGACTGGCGTGACTGGCCATACCTGGCTGGCGATGCCGCCACCCGATCTGAAGATGGGTATTACAGAATCCTCGGCAGAATTGATGATGTTATTAATGTCTCAGGTCATCGCCTGGGCACCAAGGAGCTTGAGTCCGCTTCCCTTACGGTGGATGAGGTCGCAGAAGCGGCGGTTGTCCCGGTTGCCCATGAGATTAAAGGAAAGGTTCCGGATCTCTACATTGCCCTCAAACCTGGAATTGACGCAACGGATGCCCTTGCCCAGAAAATTTCCGATGCCATTTGCGATCAGATCGGAAAAATTGCCAAACCCAGAAAGGTATGGCTTGTCCCCGATATGCCCAAAACCCGCTCCGGCAAGATCATGAGAAGGGTACTTGGTTCCATCTCCAACAACAAAGACGTGGGGGATGTAATGACCCTTGCAAATCCGGAAGTTGTTGAAATTATTAAAATAATGGTGCAAGGATAATACGACTATCAATCATCAACAACCATCGTGGGCAGACCAGATTTGTACCTGGGTTTGCCCACGATAAAAAAATGAAGCGCTCATTATTCCCGTAAATTGGGCCGACTTTCATAAAAAAAACAACCGTATTATTTTCGTTCTCCCTTAGACAGCCAACAATGTTATCCAGAATACATTGCTGGCACACACTTTAATCTGATACACAGGGGACCACTACTAATGTCAAACGTCTACACAGATGCGTATGAACTTTCTCTTCAAGACCCTGAAGCCTTTTGGGGACCCATTGCCGAAGAATGTCACTGGTATAAAAAATGGGACAAAGTGCTGGACGATTCCAACAAGCCTTTTTACCGCTGGTTCGTCGGCGGTGAGATGAATACCTGTTACAATGCCCTTGATCTGCACATTGACAATGGAAATGGTGACACAACTGCACTGATCTACGATAGCCCGGTAACGGATACCAAAAAACAATACACCTATTTAGAACTAAGAGATGAAGTGGCTAAATTTGCCGGGATTCTGGCATCAAAGGGTGTTGAAAAGGGTGACAGGGTTATCATATATATGCCCATGATCCCCGAAGCGGCCATTGCCATGCTGGCCTGTGCTCGCATTGGAGCCGTGCATTCCGTTGTTTTTGGCGGATTTGCCGCCAATGAACTTGCCACCAGAATCAATGATGCAAAGCCCAAGGTCATTGTGTCTGCATCCTGTGGCATTGAAGTGGCGAAAAAGATCCTTTATAAGCCGCTGCTGGATGCTGCAATTGATCTGTCTGAATCAAAACCCGATGCCACCATTATTTTTCAACGTCCCATGGAGACGGCTGAATTAAAACCGGGCATGGATTTTGACTGGGCAGAGCTGATGAAAGATGCCGTCCCCCATGACTGTGTTTCTGTTAAAGCCACTGATCCCCTGTATATTCTTTATACCTCCGGCACCACGGGTGAACCCAAAGGAGTTGTACGGGACAACGGTGGCCATATGGTTGCACTAAAATGGACCATGAAAGCCATTTATACCATTGATCCCGGGGATGTTTATTGGGCCGCATCGGATATCGGATGGGTGGTTGGCCACTCCTATATCGTATATGCCCCACTGTTCCAGGGAGCCACAACCATTCTTTTTGAGGGAAAACCTGTGGGAACCCCCGATGCCGGAACCTTCTGGCGGGTAATTTCAGAATATGGTGTCAAGAGTATGTTCACTGCCCCCACAGCCTTTAGAGCCATTAAACGGGAAGATCCCCAGGGCAAACTGATCGCGGATTATGATTTATCAAAATTTGAGGTGTTGTTCCTTGCCGGAGAAAGACTGGATCCCGATACCCTTCACTGGTCCGAAGATAAAATCAATGTCCCGGTCATTGATCACTGGTGGCAGACAGAGACTGGCTGGGCCATTGCAGCCAACTGCGAAGGAATGCACCACTTTCCCGTAAAACCCGGCTCCCCCACCAAGGCAGTACCCGGCTGGGATGTCCAGGTCGTGGATGAATCCTGCAACCCCATAAAAGCAGGTGACATCGGTGCCATTGTGGTAAAACTGCCCCTGCCCCCTGGTAGCCTGCCTACCCTGTGGCAGAACGACGACAGATATGTGGAAGCCTACCTGGAAGAATTCCCGGGCTATTACAAAACCGCCGATGCTGGCTTCATTGATGAGGAGGGGTATATTTATGTCATGACCCGCACCGATGACATCATCAATGTGGCAGGTCACAGGCTCTCCACCGGTGCCATGGAAGAGGTGCTTGCCAACCACCCGGATGTGGCTGAATGCGCTGTCATGGGTGTGGATGATCAACTCAAAGGTCAGGTACCGCTGGGAATGCTGGTACTCAATGCCGGGGTCACAAGGGATCATGCTGAAATCGTGAAAGAGGCCGTTAAGATGGTTCGTGACCAAATTGGACCGGTGGCGGCTTTTAAAACCGCAATGGTGGTGAAACGTCTGCCCAAGACCCGTTCGGGGAAAATTCTCCGGGGCACCATGCGAAGTATTGCCGATAAAAAGGCATACAAGGCACCTGCAACCATTGATGATCCAAGCATCCTTGGTGAAATCGAAGAGAGCCTGGGCCTCATAGGTTATGGGGCAAAGGCCACCTGAAGACAGATATAGTGCATACTGTGCAAGATCTGATATATAAGTTTGGTTATTGTTTTTATTATTTCCCACAATCTTACTTATTTTTAAGCCCTTATCGTCCCAAGGAGAGATGTTAGGGCTTTTGCAAAAAACCATGCACGCAAAAACATAAATTGGGTTAACCACTGCTTTTTTGTTTAACCCAACTTACAAAAGTAAGGAGATACGCATGAGTACTCAAACTATTGAAAAAGTCCCAACACAGGCCTGGATAACGACCTTTTCAGGTACAGCGATCAATCTCTGTCTTGGCATTCTATATGCCTGGAGCATCTGGAAATCCGCACTGGTAAATGTTGATCTGGCAGGTCAAGCCATGACCGGCATCAATGAAGGCTGGGTATATCTGACCAATGCCCAGGCAGCGACGCCTTTTTCTCTTTGTGTTATTATATTTGCACTTTTAATGATTCCCGGCGGCAGAATCCAGGATAAAATCAGCCCGAAGTTCGGTGCCACCCTTGGTGGTCTGCTCCTGGCTGCTGGTTGTATTGTTGCCGGTATGATGAAAAGTTACACCGGCCTGATCATTGGTTTTGGTATCCTTGGTGGCGCTGGAATGGGTATCGGGTATGCCGCCCCAACCCCCGCAGCTCTAAAATGGTTTGGCCCTGAAAAAAGAGGGCTCATTGCAGGATTGGTGGTGGGTGGATACGGCGGTGCCGCTCTGTACATCGGATGGCTGGGCCAGAAACTCATTGATGCCTATGGTATCACCGGAAGTTTTGTTGGCCTTGGAAGTTTCTTTGCTGTGGTTGTGGTCATTGCCGGTCAGATGCTCAAAAATCCTCCGGAAGGATATGTTCCCCCTTCTGCCAGTATTTCTTTGGGTAGCAGTCAGGCCACAGAAAAAACCCATAACTGGGAAGCAGCCGATATATTGAAAACATGGCAATTCTATGCCCTGGTATTCATGTTTATCCTCACCACACAATCGGGACTTCTCATTATCAGCTCTGCCAAGGGATTGATGATGAAAACCGCCAAGGATATGCCTTTTTTCGCAGCCAATGCATGGATTTTGGTCTCTTTTGGTGGACTGATAAATGCTTCAGGCCGCGTGGGAACAGGATACTATTCCGATAAAATTGGCCGTTTGAATGCCTATTGCCTCAATTGCGGTGTTTCAGCCCTTTGTCTTTTTCTCCTGCCCTTTGTCATCTCCACGGCAAATCTGTTTCTCCTGTTTCTGGTTGTTGGCGTTGCCTATTGGCAGTATGGTGGTGGCCTGGCCCTGATGCCCTCCTTTACCGCAGATTTTTTTGGTGCCAAAAACCTGGGATTTAACTATGGTCTGGTCTTTATTGGCTGGGGCCTTGGTTTTTTCATGGCCAGGGTGGGCGGTCTTATTCAAGATGCCACCGGTAGCCTGGACCTGGCATTTTATATTTCCGGCGGTCTTCTTGTGGCCGGGGTTATTCTCGCTAAGATGACCACTAAACCCCAATATACGGGTTAATTGCATTCCACTGGACTGATCATTGTGTCGTTAACTGCGAAAAATCATTGAATCATAAACAATGAAAACCCGATGCCATGATCAGGCCAAAGCCTTATTAAACTGATAAATACAATGAAACATCTCCCCCCTGAAGGTCGGATATTCTCAAGAAATCCGCCTTCAGGGTTACTTTTTTGAAGGAAGGCCATTAAGGGCAACGTCCCTTGAAAAGAGATCAAACCATGGTTGAAAATACCCTCGTACAGATTCCGTTCATTCTTGATTTTACCCACTTTCAATTTGACCAGGCCATTATTTTTTTTGTGGCGGTATTACTCTCCATCACCGTTAATGCAGAGGCCCAGGCCCTTGCCGCAACAGTGCTTGGAGATATCCGCAGGGATCCAAAGGATCGGTTTCATTTTAATCCCCTGCTCCACTTGAGCCTCTCTGGAATGCTGTGTTTTGTCATTGGCGGTTTTGGCTGGCCAAAGCAAATAGCCCTTGACCGCAGTAAATTAAAACATAAAACCTTTGACACCATGATTGTCAGGCTGGCAGGGCCATTTGCCAATTTGATGCTGGCGGGAATTGCTGGCAGTATCGTGTGGATCATGGCAAAATGGGAACTGGATGATCAGGTTTTTTCCATTGTGGTGGGCGTCAATCTCATGATATTTGTGTTTAATATTCTTCCCTTGCCACCCCTTGCCGGATCAGCTGTCCTCTCTTTCTTTTTTCCGGAGAAAATGAAATCCAGCAACGCAGGTCATTTATTTGTAATGGTATCGCCCTACTTGGTTGTGGGGGCAATTTTGGCCATGAGAATAAATGGTATAACCATTTTGAATCGTTATATAGACCCCGTAGTACTCTCCATTTTCAAATTCATTTCAAGCCCCTGAAAGCAATTAGATGATGCCATAAAGGGGGCCGCCCCGTTTCCCCAGCTCATCCACTCGTTTTTCCACATCCTTGTCCGGCTCCAGTGCCGGTGCATGGAAGGGTTTTATCCTGGCATCAATAATCAAAGGCCCTTGGCATGCCCACTGCTTAAAGGCAGTGAAACTGCCCCCCCCATAAATGTCGTGGGAAGGGTTGGAGCGTGAAAAGGTCACCCACAAAAAGGTGTCAAAATCCCCGGCGGTTTT
>JASFYZ010000369.1:0-4410 GCA_045046665.1 Desulfobacterium sp. | reverse complement strand
GCTCCCAGATTTACCAAGGTGGGTAATGTTTTTAGAGAAAGGGGTACGTTATTAAAAACCCATTCCTAAACGGGGTCAAAAGCATGCCTTAACCCATAGCTTCACTTCCCGTTCAAATTCCGCTTGGTGGGACTTTTCTGACATCTGGTGATCGCCATTCTTGTGGATAATTATTTTTTTGGGATCACCGGCATCTTTGTATATCTTCTGGCCATTTTCAACGGGAACAACGCTATCCCGGTCGCCATGAAAAATCAGTACCTGGTACAACAGCGGCAAGACATCACTGAGATCAAATAACAAATTTTCTGTGAAAAAACTCAGGGGCAGGGCCGGGCGATCAGGGGTGGCTTCCATGGGGATGATTTCTATTGTGCGGCTGTCCACCGGGGCTGCACACAGAATCGCCCCTTGGGGTTGCACCCCTAAGTTCAGCAGTTGTTTCCAGGCAGCAATACAGGTGGCACCCCCCAGGCTGCTGCCAAACAGCACCAATTCCCGTCGGGTTTTTTTCAAGGCCCAGAGGTAGTCCACCGCATGGATCATATCCTGGACTCGGGTTTCAAGGGAGGTGTCTGTTGTAAATGCTCCCTCACTCTTCCCGCATCCCCGGTGATCAAATCGTAAGAAGGCCACACCCATCTCTGGGAGTATCCGGGCCAGGATGGTCTGCTTGGCAGATTCCATGGACCCTTCAAGGCCATGGGAACCCACCACCACAGGGGGCTTCTCAACCTCTGGAAGATGGAGCTTCCCCACAATTCTTCTATTTTGACTCATGAATTTAACGGGTAAAATTTTCATGCTTGTTTTTATGACACACATGTTTTTCAATTTCAAGATTTCTTTGTTTTCTGCGCAGCAATCCACCCAATACTAATAAAAAACTAACTGGCTATGCGGTCTTCTTTGTGTTAGTTTTTAAAAATAAATTTGGTCACTTTTGATCGTAATCTTTCAGAAACACCGGAGATGCGCCCATGCTCTGGTGTGTTTAAAGTAATGTTGGGCTTAAGATTGTTTTTTTAACATCCTTCATATGGCTCTCCAGAGCCAAAATTTTTGCCCTTCTTAGGAATTAAAAGACAATCTATCTGGCGTATTTAAATCCAAAAAAGGAGATTTTTATGCAAAGTAGAATGATTCGGGCGGTATCGTGTTTGTTTGAGAGATCGTTTGTTTTTATCATCTTGGTCTCAATGGCAATCGCACCAAATTGTTGGGCTTCAAAGAGTCCAACCGTGAACGCTCCCCAGGGAATTCAATGCGAATTTCCCCATCAACTTGAATTGGCAGATTTTGAAAAACAGACAAAAAAAGAACTTTCTTTCCAGGAAAACCCAATTTTTACGAAACAGGTGACAGAAAACAAACTTCCCCCTGTGGTAGAAAGATTACCTGAAGAGCCCATGATTGTGTTGCCCTATGATGAAATCGGGAGCTATGGTGGAAAGTTAAGAGGTCTGGCCCTGGCTTTGGAATCAAGCACCTCAGAGGTGATGTCCTGGCGGCAGGTCAGTCTGGTGCGCATCAGTGATGATATGACCACCATCGTCCCCAATGTGGCCAAATCATGGAAGTGGAATGATGATTACACTCAAATCACCTTTCAATTGAGAAAGGGGCATAAATGGTCGGATGGTGAAGCGTTTACGGCCGATGATGTCGTTTTTTACATTAATGATATTATCCGCAATAAAACCCTCCATAAGGAGGTGCCCAACCGTTGGAAGGTCGCTGGTAAAGCCGTTGAAATTGAAAAAATAGATGAACAGACCTTTAAGTTCATATTTGCTGCACCCTATCCGGGGTTTTTGCATATGCTGGGTGCCAGTGGTTCCTATTTTTCTCCCTATGCGGTTAAACATTTTCTAAAAAATTATCACATTGATTATAATCCAGATGCAAACAAACTTGCCAAGGAGGCCGGGTTTGACAATTGGGTCTCTTATTTTACTGTTTTCTTCAACAAATGGAAGGATGCGGTAACAGCCACTAAATATGGACTCCAGGTACCCACCCTTGAAAGTCATGTGCTGCAGATTGCACCGGATTCCCAACGGCGTGTTTTTGTAGCAAACCCTTATTATTTTAAGGTGGATAGCGCAGGAAATCAATTGCCCTACATCACCTATCATAATGAGCGTTTTTTAAATAAAGGGTTATGGCCCATAGAGATCATGAACGGCAATGTTGATCAAAAATCCCAGAATATGGGATTGAGTGATTTTCCTATTCTAAAAGAGAACGAAACCAAGGGTAATTATACCATTTCCCTTCCACCCGGCATGGCAGGTCCTGTAATTATTTTTAACCAGACCCATAAAGATCCAGAACTTAGAAAAATATATGCCGATGTCCGATTTCGTAAAGCCATGTCCCTTGCCATTGACAGAAATGAGATCAATGAGACTCTTTTCTTAGGGATTGCTGTTCCCCAGCAGGCCCTGCCTGAGAATGTTCCTTTCGTGACCCAGGCAGATAAAGATTACATGATCCAGTTTGATCTTAAAGAGGCAAATCGCCTATTAGATGAAATGGGATTGAAACGGGGAGAAGACGGTGTGCGGTTAAGGGCTGACGGTAAACCCATTACCATTTTCTGGGAATACACCCTGCAATACGCCATATCCGCTGAATTTCCCATACTGGTGGCAGATTATTGGAAGAAAACCGGTATCAAGGTTTTGACCAAAGAGATCACCTCCCAGCTCTCCAGGGAAAAATCCGCAGCCAACACATCTGACATCTGCATGGAGTGGTTTGTGCCCTATGAGGTCAGCTTGATCAGTGACCCCGTTTATTTTACCCCGCCCTATGCCAATCTTGTGCCTTTAATGGGGGCTCCCTGGGCAGAGTGGTGGGACACCGATGGAAAATCCGGAGAAAAACCACCCGTCTGGGCCCAACGCCTGCGGGACATCGCCATTGAATGGAAAACCGTGGCACCCGGCAGTGAAAGATATCTGGAGCTGGGGCGTGAGATGGTTAAAATAAATCTTGAAAATCTCGTCATCATTGGAAGCCTGGGGCAGGTGCCTCTGCCCAATGCGGTGTCAAAAGACCTTGTCAATGTGCCAAGTTTCACCATTGACAATACCTACTATGGATATGCCTATCCTTTCAGGGCGGATCAATGGTTTTTTAAAAAATAGCCGGATACCATCATTAATGCCTTCTCCAAATTCAAAATCTATTTGACATTCGTCAACTTAAACTCAGCTATAGAGTTCGAATATTTGGATAAACTACGGTCCAGAGGACAGATTCTGGACCAGAACAAAATTGGCGAAGGTATTGATCCTTTGTGAAAAAAGAAATTTACGGACTTGGGTCCAGAATCAACCAGTTCTTCCAAATTGGTCGACGCTGGCACCAAGCCCTGATTTTTACATCAAATGGAAAAAATCCGATAAATATTCGGGTTGGTAATGTAAATGTTTGGCCAGTGCTCCATATTCGCCTATTTGGGCCTGCGTAGCATACTAATGCTATGAGCAGGCCAAACATAGGTAAATATGGGGTGCTGGCCGAATATTTGCAAGATCCGTCAGGAGAAACAATAGATGCTTTACATGCTACAACGGAGATTGTTGGCGACCATCGTAACCCTTGTGCTGATATCGGTGGTTGCCTTTGCCTTGATTGAGCTTCCTCCGGGTGATTTTGTTGATTCCTATGCAGGGAAAAAAATACAGGGCGGTGCCATTATCACCCAGGGAGAATTAAACGAAATGCGCACCAAACTTGGTTTGGACAGACCCATTTACGTCCAGTATTTCAAATGGGTAGGGGCATTGGCACATGGAGACATGGGCTTTTCCTGGGAATACAGGAGACCTGTGAGGGAGGTGCTTGCCGAACGATTGCCCCTTACAATGATTCTGGCCTTTACCACACTCTTTTTTACCTATCTTATCGCAGTTCCCATGGGGATCTATTCTGCGGTGCGCCAGTATTCCATTGGTGATCATATCACAACCATCACAGGGTATGTGGGGCTGGCCTTGCCCCAGTTTGTATTTGCCCTGATTTTAATGTATCTGGGACATCTGTGGTTCGGCATAAGTGTGGGTGGGATCTTCTCTCCTGAATTTGAAGATCTCCCCTGGAGTTATGCCAAATTTGTGGATATGCTGGCGCATATCTGGATCCCGGTACTGGTTTTAGGAACTGCTGGCACGGCGTTTCAGATGCGAACCATGCGGGCTGTGCTGCTGGATGAGTTGAATAAAATGTATGTCATCTCCGCCAGGGCCAGCGGTCTGTCGGAATTTCGACTGTTGGTTAAATACCCTATTCGAATGGCACTTATAGTTCCGGTCATATGACTTGATATTTGTTACAAAATCATGTAGTATGATCGCATCCGAAGTTTATCCAAGAAAAGAAATGTACTCAATAGATGTC
>JASFYZ010000368.1:0-9264 GCA_045046665.1 Desulfobacterium sp. | reverse complement strand
TAACACTACAGCGACATTTAGGTATTTGAATAAGAAACGCGTACTATTTTGCTTATGATTCATGCTGATTTAACCCATGAAAATCAATTGCCTCAAAGTGTCGCTGTAGTGCTAAGGTCTATCAATAATAAGGATCTATCTGAACCGTATATTTTGAAATGCCTTTTATTTCAGACAATTGATCCTCAACCCGCGTCTTAATAGCATCAAACTGGGACTCGGGAGCTTTTAAAATCACATTGACATTCCCCTCACTCACAGAAACCACTGCACTGGGAAAATCAAACAGAGCGTAACTCACCGCAGCAGACAGGGCCTCGTCCGCAAGATTTTTTTCAGACTGAGGTGTTTCCTGGAACAGGGGCAGGCCAGCAGTATTGGCAATAATGTCCACGGCATCATCTTCAGAAAGGTGGCCCACGCGGATCACCAAATTGTAATTGGCCGCCTCAAAGATATCAATACCATAGAGAAACATACACCACCGACGTCGCTCTTCGTCGTCTTTCTTCAATATATACTGTGCCTTTTCAAGGGAGATGCCTTCCCGGGTCATCTCTCCTTTCACCCGGCGCTCGGTGTCCGCAATAATCCGAACCTTCAACACATGGGAAATGTCCTTTACCAGATGATGTCCTGCCAGACCATGGTACACCGTATTCCCTTCCATGAACCGCTGGAGTACTGCCCATCGAATGGCGGTCAGATATCTTTTTTTTCCATTGGGAAATCGATCAAGAATAGAAAAAGCATCGTTCAAGCCCCGTTTCAATTTTATTTCCGGCAGATGAAATTCCTCCAGATTGTCAAGAACCTGATCCCTGGAAATACAATTAAAACCCAGTTTTGAGGCCAATTTTTCAGCCACAGATTTGCCTTGATAATAACTACCCCTGGAAATTGTGATAATGGGCATAATAGACTCCTTTAAATTTCAGGTAACCGCCCCTTCCTGGTTGGAATTGACGATACAAACCGTATCAAAATAAATAGATCATAAGGGCTTGGGGTGAACGACGTCCATTCTGGAAAAGGGACAGGCATGTTTTGAGAAGTTCAGGCGTTGACAATACACAGCCTGGCCCATGGCACCACCCACTGACCGGAACGGGCGGAATTAAAACTAAGTTCGATCATAACATGGATTTGAATCAAGCCCAAATATTTCCTTTTACTCGATGATCAAATATTGGGAGAAAGGGGTCAACCTAAAAAAACTTAATCATCGAGTTTTAAAACCGAGTTCTGTGTGGTATAAAAAATCACATTAAACTGGAAATAAAAAGGAGAACAGTGTTGACATCAGAAAACTTTTATCTTGTAGAAAAAAAGCCCCCCATTGCCTGGGTCTATCTCAATCGGCCCCATAAAAAAAATGCCATGAACCCCTCTGCATGGAATGACTCACCTGCCATATTTGAAGATCTTGACAAAGACCCGGATATCCGTGCCATCATTGTGGCGGGCAAAGGCCCCTGTTTTTCTGCGGGCATTGATCTCATGGGCATGATCCCGGAACTGCCGGAACTCATGGACAACGAACAAAAAGGGGGAATCAAATGGAAACTGCTTCCCAGAATTAAAAAACTCCAGGATGCCATCTCCTGCATTGAGCGGTGCCGAAAACCAGTCATTGCCGCCATCCATGGCTATTGCATTGGTGCTGGGCTTGACATGGCAACGGCCTGCGACATCCGTATCTGCTCCAAAGATGCCCTCTTTTCCCTGCGGGAGGCGGCTGTGGGTTTTGTTGCTGATGTGGGGGTTCTCCAGCGTATCCCCACCATTGTGGGCCAGGGCCATGCCCGGGAACTTGCCTACACCGCCAGAAATATCTCAGCCCAGCGGGCAAAGGAGATTCTTCTGGTCAACGATGTCCATAAAAATCAGGAAATCCTCATGGAAAAAGCGGAAGAACTGGCTATGGAAATAAGCAACAATTCCCCGCTGGCAGTTCAGGCATCCAAGGACGTATTGAACTATGGCGTCGGCAAATCCGTGGACGATGGCCTTAAATATGTGGCCTCCATGAGTGCCAACATCATCCCCTCCAATGACCTCATGGAGGCAGTGACCGCCTTTGCCGAAAAACGCAAACCCAAATTCACAGGAACCTGATCCAATAATTCCAATTATAATTTTTTTATGAGCTGATTGGCCACCGTCAATACCGGATCCCACACCGGTCCAAAGGGAGGGGCATAGCCAAGATCACACTGGATAAAATCCGCCACGGTCATGCCTGCATGCAGGGCCACGGCCGGAGCGTTTATACGATGGGCCACACCGTCGGTTCCCACCATCTGTGCCCCCAGCAACCGACCGGTTTTTCTATCCCCCACCATGGATACATGGATCATGGCCGAACCGGGATGGGAATGTGCCTTTGACCGGGACTTAATCACCACCTCTGCCGGATCAAACCCGGCCTCCCGGGCCTCTTGAAGGGAAAGGCCTGTGCGGGCCACCTGCATGTTAAAGACTTTAAACACGGCGGTGCCCACCACCCCCTGGAGCCGGATCTCTTTACCACACACATTGTCCGCCACGGCCCATCCCGCCCGGTTGGCACGCAATGCCAGGGGAATCCAACATTTTTCACCGGTGACCACATGGATGGCATCGGCGCAGTCTCCGGCGGCGTAAATCCGGTCATCCGAGGTTCTCATCATGGCATCCACGGCCACAGCCCCGGCAATGCCGGTTTCAAGGCCAGCTTCCACGGCAAGTTCACTGCACGGCGTAACACCAGAGGCTGAAATCACAAGGTCAGCTGGAAGCTTTCTGTGCTCACCCACCACCATGAGCCCCCCGTCATCAACGCTTTCAATGGCGGTGATGCCCTCACCGCAATAAAGATTGACTCCGTTGGCTGTGACTTCATCTGCCACCACCTGGGACAGTTCCGGTGTCATCCAGGGGAGAAAAATCGGCCCGGGTTTTATCATATCAACGGCAATCCCCCGGGCCCTCAATGCCTCGCACATCTCAAGGCCAATGTATCCCATGCCTGAAATAACGGCCTTTTTTACCCTTTTTGTATCAATAAAAACTTTGATTTTTTTCCCATGGGCCAGGCTTTTCAGGGGCATCACCCCGGGAAGATCAATGCCCGGCACGTCCGGCACATGGGGACGGGCTCCAGTGGCAATGAAAAGCGCGTCATATGCCATGGTAAAGGCCTGGTTATCCTGGGTAACCCCTATAACTTTACCGGCCTTGCGATCAATGCGGGTTACCCGATGTCCTGTGAGAAGATTAATTTTATTTTTTTCAATGAACACCTCGGCCCGTCTCACCACAAGATCTTCCATACTCCTTTCGGGGTCTGCGATGTTGTAAGGCATACCGCAGGCACTGTAAGAGACATCCTGGCTCTGCTCCAGAACTATCACCTCAAATTCAGGGCGATTCCGTTTGGTTCTGCTGGCCGCACTCATGCCTGCGGCATCTCCTCCAATGATGACAAACTTCATAATATCTCCTGTTTGAGTTAAATAGTTAAACACACGTTCATCCTGAGCAATCTCTCATAAGTAGTCAAGGAAATTTCCGGTGCAAACAAGATAGATCACCTGGACAATATGCGATGCTGAAAAAGCACTGCCATGGGCATTTCGATCTTGCCAAAATACTACTTGATTATTCCCAGCCTTTGTGGGAAGCAAAGAACATTTCCGGTAAATATTCGGCCAGCACTCCATATTCACCTATTTTGGCCTGCTCACATAGCATTAGTATGCTACGCAGTCCCAAATAGGCGAATATGGGGCACTGGCCAAACATTTACTTTATCAACCCGAATATTTACAAGACCACGGGTTTAAGACCAAGTCCACACGTTGCAAAAACCACCCTGAATCATCCGCCTGCACAACCGGCGGCCAAGGAGCCAATATCATGGTGTTAAACAGCCTTTTCCCCGTTTTTGCCATCATACTGATGGGCAAAATTCTACAGGCCACTGATTTTATAAAAAAAGAGTTCCTCACAACTTCAGACCGGCTGGTTTATTATATTTTTTTCCCCTGCATGCTTTTTTATAAAATCGGTGGAAACCAGGGGGCAGAATCCCTTGATTTTACACTTCCCCTTGCCGGGGTGTGCGCCCTTTTCCTGGTTTTTATCCTGAGCACCCTTTACATTGTTTACGGTGACGTAACTGATTTTCAGGCGGGCACATTTTCCCAGAGCTGCTACCGATTCAACACTTACATTGGCATGGCCATTGTGATGACGGCATTGGGTGAAGAGGGCATTATCAGATTTGGCCTTCTCATCGGGGTGGTAATCCCCATCATTAACATTCTATCGGTTTCCATTCTCATCTGGTTCTCTGGAAAAGAATATACCATTGCCCAGCGGGGGGGAAAACTTTTTAAAGAGGCGGTGTCCAATCCTTTGATCCTTGCATGCCTTGCCGGATTTATCTTTTCACGCTGGGGCTGTGGCTTTCCTGTTTTCATTGACAATACCCTGAAACTCATCTCCACGGTCACCCTTCCCCTGGCCCTTATTTCCATTGGCAGTGCCTTTACCCTGGAAAAATTGAAAGGTTACCTGAAACTATCCATAATTTCCGCCGCATTTAAAATGATCTTATTTCCCCTTTCAGGTGTCCTGTTCATGATCCTGTTCGGGGTCACCGGCGTGGAATTCAAGGCGGGCCTTATATTTTTTTGTATGCCCACGTCCACCGCCATCTATATTCTATCTTCCCAGATGAACAGTGACACCGACCTTGCCTCAGCATCCATCGTGTTTTCCACACTGGCCTCTTTTATTTCGTTATCTGTGGCCCTCTCTTTAATGTAAGAGCGTTCATAATAATAAAATTACATCCCTCCAAAAGTTATAACTCTATGGCCGAATTTTTTTCAGGTTGCCCCACTTCCCAGGGGGGTATCCGTCTAACAAATTTTGATCATCGAGTTTAACCGGCTTGAAAAATGAGCTTAAAATGATTAGGATCAAAAGAATACGTTAAAACTTGATCATCGACAAAAACGCTCCATTTTATAACTTAGTTTTCATGGAGGATTTTAATTGTTCACCGAAACAGTATCCTATCAGGCGGCACTCATCGCAGGATTGCTCTCATTTTTTTCCCCCTGCATCCTGCCCTTGATTCCTGCTTATTTTACCTTTATCACGGGATTGTCCCTTGATGAACTCACCGAGGACACCGGAAAAATCCGTCAAAAGGTTATTTTGGCAACCCTTGCCTATGTGTGCGGTTTTTCCACTGTATTCATACTTCTGGGGGCATCGGCATCCTTCATGGGCGGCATTATTGCCAAATATTCCTGGATTGTCAGGTACGTGGGCGGAGGCATTATTCTGGTATTTGGATGCCATCTCCTGGGCTTGATCAATATCAGGGGATTAAACTTTGAACGACGGATTCATCTGGATGAAAAACCCATGCATATCATGGGTACCTTTGTCATCGGCATGGCCTTTGGTGCCGGCTGGAGCCCCTGCATTGGACCCATGTTAGGCTCCATTCTAATTGTTGCTGGCAGCCAGGAGACCGTGATGCAGGGCATTGTGCTTTTAAGCATCTACTCCGCTGGCCTGGCCCTGCCCTTTCTTTTAATTTCATTTTTCATCAATAGAATTATTGGCATCATGAGACGTGCCACCAAAGTACTTGGATATGTAAACAAAGTGGCGGGTATCCTGCTCATTATCATGGGAATTCTCTTGATAACCGATAAGTTCAGGCTCCTGGCCACCCTGTAAGCATTACCAAAATCATACCTTCTGATATCAAAAAAAGGGCTTGGTTCTAAGCTCGGCCATTTTCGATGGCACTCATCAGAAATAAATAATTAACCTATTGAATTTTATGACTACACTTACATATAGGCTACTTGGTGCATATCCAGTAGCCGACGTTACCCCCCCCAAAAAAGCAAAAAGGAAACGCCATATGAAGAATATAAAACTCTCCATCACCATCATACTCCTGGTATTTTTTTCAGTATCACTTGCATGGGCTGCCACGCCGGAAAAAACAGAAAAGATAACCTGGACAAGCTATGAAAAAGGCAGGGCCATGGCAGAAAAGCAGGGCAAAAAAATATTCCTCTATTTCCATGCAGACTGGTGCACATACTGTAAAAAAATGGAACTTACCACCTTCAAGGATAAAGGTGTTATTGACTATATTAATAAGAATTACATCGCCATTACTGTGGATTCTGACAAAGATCAAAAAACTGCATCTCTCTTCGGGGTGAGGGGACTTCCCACCACCTGGTTTCTAAAATCAGACAGTGAAAAATTAAGCAGCATGCCCGGGTACATTGATTCAAAACGTATGCTCACCATACTCAAATTCATCAACACCGAAAGCTATGAAAAAATGAGTTACCAGGATTTCAAGGCAAATCTTTAATACAACCCAGTACCATAAGCAAAGGATAAATCCATGCCTATTTACGAGTACCGCTGTGAAAAATGTGAAACCATTTTTGAGAAACTTATTTTTGCCGGAGATGAGGAGGAGACCAACTGTCCCAAATGCAACACCAAAGAGGTCGCCAAAATAATGAGTGCATGCAGCTTCATGGGAGCCAGCATAGGCACCTGCGCCGCAGATGCCCCCAAGGGCTTTTCCTGAGCGGGGTGATCTTTTGTGCCACAGTCTGTGGCACCCAACCGCCCTATTGTGTTTCAGCCCGAAGATCCGGCCGCTTGTTCATCCGGGCAAGCCTCAACACCTTATGGACAGAGGTTTTGCCCAGGCCGGGAATGGTGATAATCTCAGGTTCTGAGACAATTCGATCCTTTGCCTGGAGATAGGTTTCTTCATCAATGAGCATGCATCGATTACTGGCCCGGCTTTCCAATTTTGAGGCAAGATTAACCGAGTTCCCCAGATAGGTAAACTCCGTTTTAATGTAATTGCCAAGGATCATGGCAAAAATCTCTCCAGTACTGATCCCGATACGAACATTGATCTTTGTATCAGCCCCATACACCGCACCCAGTTTACGATTTTTATGTTTCAAGGCCCGGTAGATATCAATGCCCGAGCGAATGGCATCTATGACTTTTTTTGAAGAAATCTGATCTCCATGCTCAAAAATAGCCATGAATCCATCACCCAAAAATTTATGAATATATCCATTGTACTGATAAATGATCAAAGACATGCGATCAATAAATTCATTCACCATCTGTATGGTCAAACTTTCGTCGGAGGTCTTCATCAAGCTGCTGAAACCCACGATATCCACAAACAGTGTGCTGGCAAAAAGCCGGGTTTTAGTTCTGGAGCTTTTAAAGGGGGTGAAGCTCCGACTGAGTCGGTTCTTCACAAAAGCGGCATCCTGATAGGCCAGATTTGATGACAATAATTCCCGGGCCTTATACTTATCAATAATTCTGGCGGCTTCAAAGGAGCGGATAATAATATCCTTGATACCAAGCACCATCCCCATCCGGGCAGACTCACGATAACAGTCATACGCCCTTTGCTCCTGATCCATGCGATAACAGGTCAAGCCCAGCCCATACAATGCATCCGCAGCGATCTGTCCTATTTTTAAATGATCTAACTGGGATTGTTGAATAATTTCATTGAATTTTTCTTCGGCCAACTCGTAGTCCAGAATTTTTTCATAGACCTTTGCAGCCAGAAGACCTGCCTGCAACCCCTCCTCAATCATCCCTCTACTTTTCAGCCGGGATTCCAATTCCAGGGCCATGTCCAGGGACTCACCCATTTTGTGAGCCGCAAATTTAAATTCAGCCATTTCCAGGGCACAAATAATACTGCATTTTTCGTTGGCAAACCTGGAGGCAATCTGTGCGGCCTCTCTAAGATTTTCCTCATTTTCATGATCCACTACACCGATCAGACGTCTGATGCGACTGTGGTTAATCAACGCATACGCATATATAATGCCCGTATTTTTTTCTGATGGAGCCACTTGGTAATGTTCCAGGCACACTTCTTTCTCATGGGAAGCATAGCTGTTTGCCTGGTGATGCTGGCTGAGGAACAGGCTCACCCGGCTTAAACTGGAATAAATTTCCCCAAGGAATTTATGCAATTCCGGAATGGATTTTGCGAGTTCCAGGGCGTATGTCAAATAAAACTCAGCATCCAGATAATTCCACTGGGCACGGTGGACATATCCCAGTGAGATATAAATTTTAACCTTCCAGCGATAAAAATAGTCATCCCCCTGCTCCTCAATGGTATCCAAGGCCTCGTCCAGCAATTCTTCTGCCCGCTGGAACAAAAAGGCTTTCTGAAAAAAAAGACTCTTATACCACTTAAGAACGGCATTGAGCTCCAGAACGGTAATGAAACGGACGGTTTTTTTCTCAAAACACGCCAGAAGTTCAAGAAGTTCTCCAGGCGACCCTTTTAATTCTAAGCAATAAAAGGCCGCATCAATTTTCTTAATTTCTGCCTGGATGTGATGAATGGGCAACATAATGGGGTAACACTCCCTTTGGAACAGGCAAAAGAGCCCACAACTCAAAAGACTGTCCTCTGGTTTTAAAAACAACGTACAGGTAAAATCAAGTGGACACATTGCCCTTGAGACCAATGGCCTTGGCAACACTTCGCATACCGGAAATGGTCTCGGTGATCAAGTCCGTTCGATCCATGCCCAACATATCAGCGCCTTTATCAATAATGGTACGATCCACACCAGCGGCAAACCGCTTATCCTTCCACTTCTTTTTTACCGATTTTGCTGTAAGATCCAGGACACTCTTTGAAGGCCTCACCAGGGCACAACTGGCCACCAGCCCGGTGAGCTCATCCACTGCATAAAGTGTTTTCTCCAGCCGGGTTTGGGGTTCCACATCTGAACAAATGCCCCATCCGTGGCTGACCACCGCACGAATATAGGCTTCTGGCCAATTATTTTCCATGAGAATCTCACGGCATTTTGTGCAATGGGCATCGGGATACATTTCGTAATCCAAATCATGAACCAGCCCGATCACCTCCCATGGCTGTCTGTCTTCATTGAACTTATCGGCAAAATGCCCCATGACACCTTCCACGGAAAGGGCATGGCGCAACAGGCTGTCACTCTTGTTATAGCGTTTAAAAAGAATCAAGGCCTCTTCTCTTGAGGGAATATAAGAATCCATTGCACTCCTTTATTAATTTTTCATATAACCCACATGTCCTGACGGACACAACGAATATTGAAAATGATATCATGCCGCCCCCCCGACGGGCAATGGGCCCGGCCCGGAACCGTAGACGGCCCAATTGGCCGGTTC
>JASFYZ010000367.1:0-3699 GCA_045046665.1 Desulfobacterium sp. | reverse complement strand
TGTTGAGGTAATAGTTAAGGATACCGATTTTTTAAAAAATGGTCAGGAAGTTTTAAGCCCATATATAAGGCGGCACAAAATTTTCCCATTGATCAAGTCAGGTTAAAACTCCCTATGTTGGGCAACGTATCATTGATTTTACAAGCCTTCAACCATTTTCCAGCCTTCTTGATCCCGGGGGTATTAAATTCAAATTTCAATTTTAGTTATTGACTATTAAGCACCACAACAGATATATAAAAGGTTTAACTTTATAGGGTCTGAAGGCCCATGGATGAGGTCAGGCATTGGACGGGATCAGGCATTTTTTACTCCCATATTGAGATTTAAGAGATTTAAAAAAAACAAGCAGGCAAGAGGTAAATGATACAGACCATCAGAGGATTCAGGGATATATTGCCGGAAGAGACGCCAATGTGGCAGAAGATTGAAACCATAGCTGCTGAACTTTTCAGGAACTTTGGGTTCCAGGAAATCCGCATTCCCATCATGGAAAAAACAGAACTCTTTGCAAGGAGTATTGGCGAGGCCACAGACATTGTTGAAAAGGAAATGTACACATTTCCCGATCGAAAGGGCGACAAACTCACCCTGAGACCTGAAGCCACAGCCTCCATTGTACGATCTTATATCCAGCACAAGATGTATGCGGCAGATCCTGTCCGAAAATTCTACACCGTGGGTCCCATGTTCCGCCGGGAACGCCCCCAAAAGGGACGATACAGACAATTTTATCAGATTGATGCAGAGGTGTTCGGCATTGCATCCCCTTACATTGATGCCCAGCTCATCCAGATACTAAACGAACTTTTTAAGCGCCTGGGATTGTCAGGCTTGAAAGCCCATATCAACTCATTGGGCTGCCCGGAATGCCGCCCCACTTTCCAAAAGGACCTGCTGGAATTTCTCTCCGCCAGGAAAGAGACACTTTGCGACAACTGCATCCGCCGCATGGAGAAAAACCCCTTAAGAACCCTGGACTGCAAGGTTCCGGCCTGCCGCAAGGCCCTGGAAGGTGCCCCCACAACCCTGGATCATCTCTGCCCTGACTGCAGTACCCATTTTGCCACCGTGCAGTCAACCCTGAAAGCCCAGAATGTTGAATTCATTGTGGACAATACCCTGGTCCGGGGATTGGACTATTATTCCCGCACCGCCTTTGAAATCCTGACCACCGCGCTGGGTGCCCAAAGCGCCGTGGCCGGTGGGGGTCGCTACGATGCCCTAGTCCAGGAACTGGGGGGACCGCCAATCCCGGCCATTGGATTTGCCATTGGATTTGACCGACTGGTCCACATTGTGGAGCAGTTGGAGCAGCAAAAAGAGAATGAGGGGCCGGATCTATTTCTGGTGGCATTGGGGGATAAAGCCATGGAAAATTGTCATCTATGGTTGTCACAACTGAACCTGTCCGGTTTTAAAGCCGAAATGGATTACAGTGGTAAAAGTTTAAAAAGTCTCATGAAACGGGCAGACAAACGCAATGCCCACAATGTGCTCATTGTCGGGGATGCAGAAATGGAAGCCAATGCCCTGGTGCTGCGCAACATGGAAACCCGAACCCAGACCCTCATTTCCATGGTTGATCCAGTGGGTGAAATAACAAAATTAATATCGAATATATAATTTACAACCAATAATGAAAAAGCACACCATGGGGGCTGCATGGGTTGTAGATTTCCATTAACCCAGTACCCATTAACCGCTTTTTTTATAAATTTTCTAAACATATAAGAGGATAGACGTGACTGATTTACTTGGAGATATGAGAAGAACTCACAACTGTGGTGAGTTAAGAGCAACGGATGCGGGGAAAGAGGTTGTACTCATGGGATGGGTCCAGCGCCGGCGGGACCATGGTGGGGTTATTTTCATAGACTTCCGGGACCGTGGGGGAATTACCCAAGTTGTTTTTAATCCTGAACATTCACCAGAGGCCCATGAAAAAGCCCAGATCATCCGCAGTGAATATGTGCTGGGTATCCAGGGCAAGGTTCTCCTGCGCCCAGATGACATGCTAAATTCAAAAATGGACACCGGGGCCATTGAAATCATGGTGGATGACCTTAAGATTTTCAGCCATGCTGAAACCCCGGTATTTCCCATTGAAGATCGGGTGGAAGCCTCGGAAAGCATCCGATTGAAACATCGCCACTTGGACCTGAGACGTCCCCAGCTCCAGAAAAACATCATGGCAAGGCACACGGCTTCCCTGGCCATCAGGGACTACCTCAATGGTCTTGGGTTCCTGGATATTGAGACTCCCTTTCTCACCAAAAGCACACCGGAAGGGGCCAGGGATTATCTGGTTCCCAGCCGGGTGAGCCAGGGTAATTTTTATGCCCTGCCCCAATCCCCCCAGCTATTCAAACAAATGCTCATGATCAGCGGGTTTGATCGATATTATCAAATTGTCCGGTGTTTCCGGGATGAGGATTTAAGGGCCGACCGCCAGCCAGAGTTCACCCAGATCGACATGGAACTCTCCTTTGTGGGAGAGGATGACATCATGGAGATCACCGAAGGGTTGATCAAAACCGTGTTTAAAAAGGTGCGGGATATTGAGGTCAAGACCCCCTTTGACCGCATTACCTATGCAGAGGCCATGGAACGATTTGGTCTGGATCGCCCTGACCTGAGATTTGGCATGGAACTTTGCAATGTCTCTGATATTGTCAAGGACACTGGTTTTAAGGTCTTTGCCAGTGTGGTGAAAAACGGGGGCATGGTCAAGGCTGTCAACGCCAAGGGCTGCATCAACTTTTCCCGCAAGGAAATTGATTCACTGACAGATTTTGCCGCCATTTACAGGGCCAAGGGTCTTGCCTGGATCAAGGTAAAAGAAGACGGATGGCAGTCCCCCATTGCCAAATTTTTCACCCAGGAAGAGAAAGATGCCCTGGCAGAGCGCATTGATATGGAGACAGGGGATCTTATCTTCTTTGTTGCCGATACCCCCCAGATCACCAACGAAGCATTGGGACAGCTCAGAAACGAGTTGGCCCGACGTCTTAAACTCATTGACAGCAACACCTATCGCTTTGTGTGGGTGACCCACTTTCCCCTGCTGGAATATGACGATGTGGAAAAAAGATACCAGGCCCTGCATCACCCATTCACCGCCCCCCTGGAGGAAGACCTGGACAAACTTACCACCGATCCTTTAAATGTACGGTCCCGGGCCTATGACATGGTACTCAACGGAACGGAAATCGGCGGCGGTAGTATTCGTATTCACTCCAAAGAACTCCAGGAAAAGGTACTAAAAATCCTGGGGATCAGTGACGAAGAAGCCCATGAAAAATTCGGGTTCCTCCTGGATGCCCTGGCATCAGGCACTCCGCCCCATGGCGGACTGGCCTTTGGATTTGACCGCCTGGCCATGCTGCTGTGCCAGGAAGATTCCATCCGGGACGTCATTGCCTTTCCCAAAACCCAGAAGGCTGCCTGTCTGCTCACCGATGCCCCGTCCCAGGCGGGTCCGGCCCAGCTCCAGGAACTGGCCATAAAAGTGGTGAAGATAGAAGAATAAGCACCACGGGCGGACCGATATTCTGATATAGGTCATCTGGATCCGCCCAGAACAAAGATTGAAAATGATATCATGCCGCCCCCCCGACGGGCAATGGGCCCGGCCCGGAACCGTAGACGGCCCAATTGGCCGGTTCCTATTGCCCCTCGGGGGGGCTCTGCTGAGGT
>JASFYZ010000366.1:0-5587 GCA_045046665.1 Desulfobacterium sp. | reverse complement strand
TCTTCCAGTTCAAGCTTTCCGATCCAGATACCTTCCGGGGTATCCAGCAGCGTCTGGAATATTTTGTCCCCCTGATCCATGCCGGGCTTAAATCCAATGCGGGCGGCATTTTTCCGAAACGCCTTGGGTACGGTCATCAATACGCCCCAAAGGCCAGCCAATGCAGAGCTGTCCCACTCTTTCCCAATAGTTTTTGCCAATATAAACGGCATGGCATCAAACGCTTTGGGTTCAGTGGCCGCCCACTCCATGAGTTTTGCGCCAAAAGTAAAACGGTCTTGTTTTGCTGCTTCATAAACCGCTTCGGGAATGTCGGGAATCAATCCCAGTTTGTCGGCCATGAGGGTGAAAATCTGGGAGGCTTCCAGGCATTTGCCCGGCGGGGAAACGATGGGACGACGCATTTGGAAATAGACTTTGGGAAATGTCCATGGAAAAAACGTTCCGTCCCAGGATTCGTAATATGTTCGGCAGGGCAGCACATAGTGGGCCAGACGAGCGGTTTCACTCATGACGATATCATTGACCACCAGAAGCTCCAGCTTTGAAAAAGCCTCTTCGTACGCCTTGGTGTCCGGGTATGATCGTAAGGGATTACAGGCACTGACATAGACGGCACGCAATCGGTTTGGATGGTCATTTAAAATTTCTTCCGGCATGACTGCCGGCGGAAATGCACCAGCAGATGCAGGCGGCATATGGGTGATAACCGTTTTCCAGATGTTAGGATCCCGTTCATCGGCATGATAGCCCATGGGAACAACCATTCCCGGAATAACATTGCCGCCGGGCACGCAGAAAACACCGCAAATCGCCCCCAGAATATTCATCATATAAGAATTCATGACGCTGTTTCGCCCCATATAAATTCCCAGATCCGGGTGCATGCACCATCTTTTGGTGGTCATCAAACGACATAATTCAAAGACCTGGTCATAGTCGAGTTCGCAAACGGCAATGGCGGCTTTTGCGTCAAAGTTTTCAAACCAGGGCCGGATGGTATCCCAACCCTCAATATGATCGGCAATATACGGTTTATTTTCCCATTGCTTTTCGATAATCATGGAAATCATGGCTTTGATTAAAAGGGCATCCGTACCGGGCCGGACAGGGAGGTGAATATTGGCTATGCTTGCAGTTTCACTTTTCCGTGGATCAATGATCACAAGTGTTTTTTCAGGATCTTTTGAGAATTCTTTGAGCACTAAGGGGGCACGGGGCATCTGGTGACTTTCCATGCCGTTCCACCCCCATCCCACCAGCATTTCCGTATGCGCCTCATCTGGAATGGCAATATTATATTGTTTGCCCAACATGCGCCCGAACAGCCACCAGCTGCCGGAAAATTCCTGTCCTCCGGAGTTGTAAAAATACTGGGAGCCCATGGCCTTTAAAATTGACAATCCAAATGCACCTTCAAAATGCCCGCCCTGGGCACTGGCACCCATATACGCAAGGGTTCTCGGGCCGTGGCTGTCCACCAGGTTTTTCATTTTTGTGGTAATTTCATCAATGGCCAGCTCCCATGAAATGGGTTCGAATTTATCTCCCACCCGTTTTAAAGGCTCGGTAATGCGGTCTTTAGGATACTGGTGATAAATTACATTCAGTCCCTTTCGGCAGGCGTACCCCTGGCTTCTCGGGTTTGATTTATCCGGTCTTACTTTTACCATGCGGTCCTCTTCAACCAAAATTTCAAGCCCACAGTTTTGCGCGCACAGGACACATCCTGTTTTGTGCCATTTTCCCATTGTTATCGCCTCTTATTTTGCCTTAGTAGATTAAAAATCCTGGGCTTGATCACAACATCGGCCACGCATCATATTTGACGGCCCAAAGGGATCAGGCTTGTGTTATTGTGTCTGTGCACAAAGAAAATTGATGGTCTCGTAAAAAGTCCAGATCTCAGTTTTTAACCACACCATGTGGTGCCTATGATAGATTTCGATACCAATATAATGTGGTTAAAAAATCATAAGCCGACTTTTTACAGGTTCATCAAAATTGTCAACAAAAGCGTCAATAGCACAAGCCTAATTCCTCCCCATAGTGGCCGATTTTATGACCAAGCCTGAAATTTATGAATACTCCTTCATTATTTTAATATACAGGTTGCCAGCTCTGAATAGAAGTGTTAAAAATGACAATATATCTGCGATTTTTGCCATTTTTCACGAACGACTCATTTCAAGGGAGATAAATATGGTCACCATTGATATTCTTGCCATTGAAGACGGACTTTATTCCAATATCATGACCCTGCATGATGCTTTTTTCATTGCCAATTTGTGGTATACCAAGCTGACCGAATCTTCTTCCCCGTTGTTTGAAACCCGGATTTTGACCCTTGACGGAAAACCGATAAAAGCCTGCGGTGGCTTTGAGGTTAAACCTGACAGGTCCCTATATGAGGCAAAGAAAAGTGACTATCTCATTATTAACCCTTTTATGCCCCACCAAAGTCCAATACCGAAGGGACTGGACAAACTGGGTAATCGGCTTGCTTCCCTCATGGATAAAGGAACCATTGTGGCAACGGTGTGCACCGGCGCTTTTATCCTGGCTGAGACGGGGCTTCTGGACCACCGCAGAGCCACCACCCATTGGCAATTTGCCCGGATGTTCAAAAAACAATATCCCAAAGTTCGCCTGGAACCTGAACATATGTTGGTCCAGGACGGCAACATTATTTCCACAGGGGCGGTTACAGCCGTGTATAGCCTGATTCTACACATTATTCATAAAGTCGGATCACCCGGTCTTGCCTCTGTTATCTCCAAGGCCTTGCTCCAGGATGGCAGCCGGAAAGATCAGGCACCCTATTCTATTTTCTCACCTGAAAAAAAACACAAGGATATCCAAGTATTAAAGGCCCAGAAATTCATTGAAAAAGAATTTGCCAGTATCTCCAACATTGATGCCATTGCCGGGGAAGTAGGGGTCAGCCCCCGTCATTTTATTCGTCGGTTTAAAAAAGCCACTGGCGAGCCACCTTTGAAATACCTACAGCAGGTCAGGATTGAAAAGGCCAAGGAGAAACTTGAAAACACCAAGGATACCGTGGATGAGATTACCTGGGCCGTGGGATATAAAGATATCAGTTCCTTTGGCAGATTGTTCAAGCAGCAGACCCGGCTCTCCCCCACGGCATACAGGGGGAAATTCTCCCTTCCTTCTCTTATTTGATGATATTTTATCCCCAAGTGGCCTATGTTGTGATCAAGCCCTAAAAATCCTTGATCCGCACTGAAAAATGACTGACCTGGCAGATATGAGTTCACCCAGCTTGGCATAGTCAATCAAGAGGCGGGAATAATTCATGCAAAATTTGCGTCTGAAAGATTACTAAATCAACTTTTGAACAGGGACCTGAATCTCAACCAGGTATTCAGCCTCACTGGACACGGCAAAGGTATCCAAAAGCACCTTTTCAATGATCTCACCGGAAACCTGATATTTTGATCTTTCAATATATTCCAGCAAAAGTAATCGAGACCGGCCCAGCTCCTCATAGGGTCCCTGGTGATACAAATAACCATATTCCCCTTCCGCAATACAGTCCGGGCCGTCATGATCCATTTCCAGGGCCACGTTTCTAAAGATTTCCTGCCCATCTCCATCGATATCGGCATAAACCATATAGCCACTCATCACCATTTCCTCTTGTCTGGAGCAGGCAATCAGTTTTTTAATGGCCATTTCCAAATCATACCATTCAAAGGGAGGCTGTACCGGTTCAATCAGGATATAGCGTTTTTTTAAAGACTTAATCCCGATCTCAAAAGGAGTGATCTCCATGCCGTGTTTCAAAGCGGTTAGAAAGGACGTCAACCGACGTCCGGTTCTTTCAAGCTGTTCAATTTTTTCCCGAATGAGTAAATCTTGGTTTTTTAACTGTTCCATACGATCCCTGAGCGAGGCTTTACTCAAGTAGTGCTTGATCTCCTTGAGGGTCATGCCCAAACTTTTTAAACTAAGAATAACATCCAGGGTCTCAAATTGATCCAGGGTGTAATAGCGATAGTTGTTAATCTCATCGATCTCTTTGGGCTTCAATAGACCGATTTTGTCATAATAGAGCAGGGTTTGCCTGGAAATACCATGCAATTTTGCCATCTCACCCGTTAAAAATTTTATTTTCATTATTTCTCCAAATCGGTGTTGACTGTATAGTAACTATATACTTTAGACTCCGTTTTTAACAATGAAAGGTGTACCCGGTCAAATGAAATTCCATTTAAATGAAATTCCATTTGATTCTTTATAAAATATGGGTGCTGTTCCAACCCTTTAGATAATCAGCATTTGCGGAAGTCATCATGAAAGCATTATTTACGAGACCCTGGTCCAGAAAAGAGTTTATCAAGTTCATCACCCCATCGGCACTGAGCATTCTTTCCATCTCCCTTTACATGGCGGTGGATGCCATATTCATCTCACGGTTTGTAGGCACCCTTGCCATGGCATCGGTGAACATCATCATGCCGATTTACTGTTTCTCTCTGGGAATCGGAATCATGGTCGCTTCGGGATCAAGCGCTATTATCGGCATTGAACTGGGAGAAGAAAAGCATGACATTGCCAACGGGCACTTTTCTTTTATCTTCTGTTTTCTTTTTGCCGTTTTTTTTGGCATCGTTATATCCGGTTACTTGATTGGGGTGGAAAGGTTGTCTCTCTGGCTTGGGGCAACGGAAAAACTATTGCCTTATTGCGTGGATTATCTGAATATTTTCCTGCTGGGGATTGCTGCGCTGACCGTTCAGATGTTCTTTGAATTCACCATCCGACTTGATGGAAAACCATCCTGGGCTTTTTATACATCTCTGGTAGGCGGCGGCATCAATGTCATTCTGGACTATCTGTTAATCGTGAGGTTTGACATGGGCATTCAGGGTGCGGCCATCGCCTCAGTTGCCGGTATTGTTGCATCGTGTCTGTTTGGAGCATGTTATTTTCTATTCACCCGCTCCACCTTAAAACCGGTTCGCCCCCTGATGGACTTTCGGTTTCTTTTCAACGCCATGATCAACGGATCTTCGGAGATGATTTCCGAAGTTTCATCCGGAGTAAAAACCCTGGTATTCAACTATATCATCATTAGATATGCCGGAGAGGCAGGCGTTGCGGCCATGTCCATCGTGATGTACATGTATTTCCTGTTATCTTCCTTATATATCGGCCTGAGTATGGGGGTTTCTCCGGTGATCAGCTTTAATTTCGGTAGTAAAAATTTTGAGAAAATCAGGGAACTTCTCTCCATGTCCATGCAATTGACGCTTCTCATCGCCGTCCTTTCCTTTGGCATCGGGATGTTTTTTGGAGATGTTCTGGTGCTGCTCTTTGCCAAGGGGCAAGATCAAGTGATCCCCCTTGCGGAAGAAGGCATGATGATTGTTGCCGCCTCATTTCTCGTCAACGGAATCAATATTCTGGGGTCGGCTTTTTTTACATCCGTAAACAATGGAAAGATATCCGCGTTGATGTCGGCATTGCGAACCTTTATCTTTACCCTTGGATTTGCGGCTGTTCTGCCGCTTTTTATGGGGATGGATGGGGTATGGCTTTCCATTCCGGCTGCTGAAGC
>JASFYZ010000365.1:0-9775 GCA_045046665.1 Desulfobacterium sp. | reverse complement strand
GATTATTGTGTAAAATTAAGGAATGATGATGAAAATCACAAAAAAAGATATTGAATACATTTCCCATCTCTCACGCCTGGAGGTGGATGACTCCCTTGTGGATAAGTTTGCAGACCAGGTCAGCCGGATATTGCAGTACATTGATAAACTCAAGGATGTGGATGTGTCCGGGGTCGAACTCATGTCCGGGGCAACCCTTTCTACCAATGTCTTTCGGGAGGATATTGCCCACATCCCACCAGGACCCAGTGTTACCTTGGCCAATGCCCCGGAAAGAGATGATGATTTTTATATAGTCCCCAAGGCCGTGGGGTAAGGAGAAAAATAATGCAATTCCATGAACTGACCCTGTTTGATGCCAGAAAGCTGCTGGATGCAAAGGAAATCTCCTCTGTTGATCTTGTGACGGCATTGTTAAAACGTATTAATGACTGTGATGGGGAGATCAAGGCATATATCACAGTGGATGAAAAGGGGGCACTTGCTGCTGCCCAAAAGGCCGATGATCGCATGGCCAATGGTGAGTCCACCGCGCTTTTGGGAATCCCCCTGGCTTTGAAAGATCTTTTGTGTACCAAGGGGCTTGCCACCACCTGTGCTTCCAGAATACTTGAAAACTTTGTGCCCCAGTATGATGCCACAGTGGTGGAAAAATTAAAGGATAGCGGGGCTGTTATTCTGGGAAAGACCAATCTGGATGAATTTGCCATGGGCTCATCCACGGAAAATTCTGGGTTTCACATTACCCGGAATCCCTGGAACCTTGATCATGTGCCTGGTGGTTCCAGTGGGGGATCTGCTGCAGCTGTGGCGGCACAGATGTGCACGGCCTCCTTGGGTACTGATACAGGTGGGTCCATCCGCCAACCGGCCTCCCATTGCGGTGTGGTGGGAATTAAGCCCACCTATGGCAGGGTATCCCGGTTTGGCCTTGTCTCCTATGCCTCCTCCCTGGACCAGATTGGTCCCATTACCCGGGATGTCCGGGACACGGCCATTATGCTCAATGCACTGTGTGGCCATGATCCCCGGGACACCACCTCTGCCAATGTGGCGGTGCCGGATTTTACCACGGCCTTGGGCCAATATGAAACCCAGGGGCTCAAGGGGATGACCGCCGGTATTCCCAAGGAATTTCTTTCTGTTAAGGGGCTGGACCCCGACGTGGAAAAGGTATTTTACGATTCAGTAAAGCAGCTGGAAGCCCTCGGGGTGACGGTAAAGGAAATTTCCCTGCCACACACCGATTATGCCGTGGCCGCCTATTATGTTATTGCCCCTTCGGAAGCCAGCTCCAACCTGGCCCGGTTTGATGGCGTGCGGTATGGCTACCGGGATACAGAACCCACAGATCTCATTGAGATGTACAAAAAAACCAAATCCAAGGGGTTTGGTGATGAGGTACAGCGACGGATCATCACTGGCACCTATGCCTTGTCGGCGGGGTATTACGACGCCTATTACGGCCAGGCTACCAAGGTGCGCTCCCTGATCAGCCAGGATTTTTCCCGGGCCTTTGAAGGGTGTGATATTATTGTATCTCCTGTGGCCCCCACTCCTGCCTTTAAAATAGGTGAAAACGTGGATGATCCTTTAACCATGTATCTGACGGATATTTTTACTCTTTCCACCAACATGGCGGGCCTTCCCGGTATTTCCATTCCCTGTGGGCATGGCAAAACCGGCCTTCCCATTGGGTTCCAGATGATGGCCAATCGGTTTGATGAGATGGCGCTGGTGCGGGCGGCTTATGGATTGGAGCAGGCCCTGGATTTGAAAAAACGATTTCCTGAAATGTAAAGGAGGATGGCAATGGGCACATTACAACCCCAGGGCGAGAAACTTCGAAAAGCGGTGCAGTGGGTCTCTGATGAGAAAAAGAAGAATGCCGGGACGAAAACCATGTCATTGGTGGACCAGGCTGGCATTCAGTTTGATTTAACCCCTGAAGATTCTGAATTTCTTTCACGGTTTTTTAAAGTCTCCCAGGAGGAATAAGCACATGGTTGACATCAGAGTCCTTCCGGAATTGATCACCAATCAGATTGCCGCTGGAGAGGTGGTGGAACGACCGGTGTCCGTGGTCAAGGAACTCATGGAAAATGCCCTGGATGCCCATGCCACCCATATTGTGGTGGAGGTGGACCGGGGCGGGCGGGACCTGATCCGGGTGTCGGACGACGGGGATGGCATGTCCCGGGACAATGCGCTTTTGTCCATTGAGCGGTATGCCACCAGCAAGATTGCCACCACAGCGGATCTGTTTTCCATTGCCACACTGGGGTTCCGGGGAGAGGCGTTGCCTTCTATTGCATCGGTGTCCAAAATGACCATCACCACTCGGGAAAAAAATGCCGATTATGGTACTCGGCTTTTCTTAAGTGGGGGGAAGCTCATGGAGGTGTCTGAAATCGGTGCCCCCCCGGGAACGGTGGTGGAGATTAAAAATCTTTATTTTAATACACCGGTGCGTCGGAAATTTTTAAAAACAGTGAACACCGAGATGGGCCACATTGCCGATGCCTTTTCTGCCATGGCCATGGGGGCTGTGGGGATGGGTTTTTCTTTAATTCACAATGGGCGATTGGTAAAGGAAATTGCACCGGACCAACCATTGGTTTCTCGGGTGACAACGGTGCTGGGTAATGATCCTGATCTCAAGCTTCTTCCTGTGAGTTTTCAGGACAAGGATATTGAGATTGCCGGATACATTTCACACCCCGCCCATACCCGTTCCAGCTCCCAGCGGATTCAACTTTTTGTTAACGGCCGTATGGTGACAGATCGGGGAGCTGTTTCCGCTTTGGTGCAGGGCTATCGTGGCAGACTCATGAAAGGACGGTTTCCCCTGTCCGCATTGTTTTTTACAATTCCCTTTGACGGGGTGGATGTTAATGTCCATCCTGCCAAGCTTCAGGTTCGTTTTGTCCATGAAAAAACGGTTTACCATGCTGTCCGGGAATCAGTCCTTCATGCCTTGGAAGGTGCTGAAAAAAATATCATTGAGGCCAGGAAATGCGGCGGAAATGTTAAGGGCGTTGTGGGCGATGGGACTCTGGGTGCTCAACTGCCAATGGCTGCTGAAAAAGGATCTTATTCAGAACCCATGCTGGGGTCTGCCCCATGTCACGATGATGGCTCTGAGGTGGATAAGAAGGTCAAGGAAAAAAAGAAAAAGTCTGGGCAGAGACTCTCTCAGACATCTCTTTTTCAATGGGGTTCCTCCAACAAGAGAGCCCAAGGTGATGACCTGAAAAGTCAACAGATACCCCGGGGTTCTGATTTGCCCTTTCTGGAAGTTGTTGGTGATGACAATCATAAAGGTGTTGCATTGGATGGGGCCGAAGAAAGGGGCGCTGAAAAAAATAAAGTGTCTGATGGGGGAACCGATAATCATGATTTTGGAAATGATTCCATTGCTGAAACACTGACCTCATCCCAGGAATTTGACTCATTTCATGGGGATTACCGTATCGTTGGTCAGATCATGGGAACCTATATTATTGTTGAGAATAATGATGGGGTGGAGTTCATCGACCAGCATGCGGCCCATGAGCGCATTATGTATGAGCAGCTTAAAAAACGATCTTACATCTTTAAGCCCCCCTCCCAGCAGGTGGTCGTTCCCCATATTTTGGATTTTAATTTTTCCCAGAGTGTACTTTTTGAACGAATGATTCCGGGGCTCATCGATTTGGGATTTGAGATTGAACCCTTTGGTGAAAGAACCTTTGCCGTAAAGTCGGTACCGGCCATCATTGATGCAAAGGATGTGGGAGGATTGCTCCGTGATATGGTGGATTCTGTCATGGGCTCAGGGCTTGGATGTGATGGGGGAAGGATTGAAGGAAGGGCCTGGCTGGATGCATGTCTAATTTTGATGGCGTGTCACCACTCAGTACGAGCCATGCAGGCCTTGTCTGACAAAGAGATGGTTCAACTTGTGCTGGATCTTGATCAATGTGAAAATGCCTTTTACTGTCCCCATGGCAGGCCCATTCGTGTTGTCTGGTCCCCAAATGATCTTCAACGCATGTTTAAACGAATTGTCTGATTGTCTATAAACTGAAAAATGCAATGAGCCTTACGATCCTCCTTACAAAAACAAGAGTTTATTGAAAAATAAGTCATCGGCGACAGATGCATTGAATATAATCATTTCATGAGTATAAATACAGAATGGGATGAACGATTGAATCGTTCATCCCATTTTTTTGCGTTTCTACAGCCTGACTAAATTCACATAGGGCTGATTAGAAATTGACCTGCAGTCTGGCAACGAGAGTGGTGTATTCGTCATCCAGGTTGTCGTAGTCTGAGTAAAGGTAGGCAACTGCAAACTCGGTATTGGTGGCCAGCATGTAAGAAGCCCATACGTTGAAAGTAGTTATGTCCTCTGTGTCTGTATTATCGTCTTCTTCAGGCTCAAAGTAACCAACTTGTCCACCAAGGGAAAGAGCATCCATTACATTATATTTTGCGAAAAGCGTAATGCCTTGAACACCAGCGTTGGAGTTCGTTGGATCAAATGCTTGCCAATAGTCACCGTTGGCAACTTCAAAAGCAGACCAGTCAGCATCAAATGGTGTGTTGTTAGACGTGGGTGTAAATGACGCCCAATCAGAGATGTAGCTCAACTGCTCCTCATCGGAATCATCTGTTCCCAAAGCATAGAGAATCTCACCACCTACACTGAAAGCGTCTGAGATATTCGCATCAGCCTTGAGGTAAAACTGAGTTCCCACATAGTCAATGTTACCATTGTCAGTGTCGCCGGTACCAAACGCAAGTTCACCCGTCAGGTTTACCATGCCAAGGGCAGCACTTCCATTAAAACCGAACATGGTGGGTGAATTATCAACTGCAGAGCCGTCATCTACGGTAACAGCGAAAAAATCAGCGGAGAATACATCCGTATTATAGCCGAAGTTTACAGCATAAAGATCGGTATCATCGTTGTCTCCATCGTCATTTGTATCGCCGTTCTCATTGGCTTTACCATAGATAAGGGAAATTTTGACGGGAAGCTTAAGGACCAGTTTTGCACCAGTTAAGTTGGCATCCAACACTTCATTAATGCCCAGACCTATAAACTGCTGACCAGCAGTTAGCTGCCACATTTCTTTGTCTATCTGTAGATAACCACGATCAATATCAATAGCGCTGGAAGAACCTCTGTTGGGTCTTGCTACCAAGCCATCATTGTAGTTGGTTGTATAATTGGAACCCCATTTTCCATCGCCATAATCTGCTCTCATTACGGCTTTAACATCATCGGCAATATTGATTGTGGTCTGAATTCTGAACCGTTGATCAAACCAGCTTGCGTCGGAGCCATTGGCGAAGTCCTTATCCCAGGCACGGACCCGCATGGATCCAGAAAGGGATACTCTGTCATCGGCATAAGCCGGCGCAATAAACATTGCCATACATACTACAGCAATAAAAGCAATAGTCAATTTTTTCATCTTTGTTTTCCTCCTACAAAAAACTAAGGTGATTTCGCCTTAAGAAGCGAATAAGTAATAGCCCATTCCACATGTGGACTCAGGCCATGGCAGACGATTTCAGTATAGATTACAAAAATCATCCAATATCTAAATAAACTGCTTGATACCGATATCAAACCTTGAAAAAGATGTCAAGAATAAAAAGTTCATATCCAAATGGTATATTTTCTCCGGCAATCGGTTTACTGGCCGTGGTTAATTTCCCTGTGGGACAATAAGGTCATAGGCCACAATTCTGCTGCTGGGCTGTGACATGACGGTGGCACCTTCTTCAGTGACAGTTGCAGCCACCAGTTCATCAATGCCGTCGTTATCAAAATCCGCCACCACAAAGTCGGAGATACGTCCGGGCAGGGGAGATGTTTTCCAATTTAAAATCATTTCTGTCTCTTTCCAGGACCGACTCTCCAATACTCCCCAGTCATAGGATCTTGAGTTACTTAAAAAACCTATGGTATTGTCATGGTTGGTGGCAGAAAGAATCTCCGGGATTCCGTCCCCATCTATGTCATGGATGCGTATTCGCAGTGGGAAAAATTGAATTTCCTGATCATCATCTGCCTGTTCCTTGGGCATAAAAAATATAGACATGCTGCCACCAGAGGTTTCACGATTTCGCCACGCCAGAGCCCCCGTTTCTGTGAACAGAGCCAGGTGTTCTGCCGTATCAAGGGCGGCCACGGTGAGGGGGCTTTTTGGGGTGTGCTCTCCCAGGGCAATGCCAAGAACATTGGCGGTTTTTCCCTTTAGTATTTTACGATGGGGAATATAAGCATTCTTCTGATATTTCATCTCATAGACAGGGGCAGTGTGGATGTCTGCCCCTCTTTTTCGTTGTTCCTGGCCCAATAGCAACAGTTTTCCTGACATTCCTTTTGCAATTCGATAGTACCAGGGTGTCTTCGTTGTAATAGCGGGGTATGATCTGCCGTTGAACTCGAGGACATAAGAGTTGGCACGGTTACGCTCCGGTGCAAGGCTGGAGATAAAAATTTCCGGTGTGCCGTTGTCGTTGATATCTCCAATGTCTACTCCCAGGGGGTGAGATATCTTGCTGGTGGGGATTTCGGTTACTTTCACCATTCGGTTGTTCACCATCTGGTAAATAAGGATGGCTTTTTCTGTGAGAACAACCGTTTCCAGAATACCGTCATTGTTCACATCCCCCACATCCATTCCAGTGATACGAAGGGGGAGAGGGGGGCTTTTCCAAAATCCAGAATTTGAACCACGGGAGGCCGTTGTTTTGAAATTAGGGTTAATTACAGACTCGGTTCCCCCGGATGATGCGCTTTTGAGTAAGGGATTTGGCGGTGTTGCAGTGTTGGCAGAGTGGGATACCAAGGTGTTCTGGGATGTGTTGGAAGTGGTGGCACCTGTCCGTCGTTGGAATATTTGTTCATTGATATCCGTGGCAAATCGATTGATCTCTGGAATCACCCCGCCCAGGGAATTGGTTTGTCCGAAAAAAGAGACCGGTGCTATTTTTCCGGTGATATCCCTTAATGTCGCATCAATACTGGCGCCCTGGCCAATGACAGTTACACTGCCGGAGATGATATAATCTGCCTTGAGCTGTCCACCGGCCAGCAAGGCCAAGCTTTCACCCTTAAAATCTCCCAGGCTTTTGAGCGCGTTATTCACAGCTGTTTTGTCCATGACCTCAACCTTGTCCTCCCAGGAAAGGCGTGAGCTTAACATGTCTTGTATACCAGTTTTTAGAAAATCAAGATTTTTTTCCGCATTTATTTGAAAGGGCAGAATCACTACTTTTACAGGATTGGCAAACACCGAACCTATGGAGAAAAAAAGCACGGCAATGATGATAAAGGGCGTCAGACCCATGGGTTGATATATTTTCTTTTTCAAAAGAGACTCCTATTTAATGATATTGCAATGGCACTGTTCCTGCGTTTTGATTGCCCTGAAACCCCAAGAATTCAAGCCTGACTTCAGAGATGCATATTGGCATTCTTCGTTTCCCGGTTTGCACTTGTTGGAGAATATTCCCCCATAGTGTATGGGCTGTATGAAGGCTGCCCGTTTATTAAACAACGAAGCGACCGCAGGCCCTATGAAACAAGCACGTTTATGGTTAACGCGTGCATTATAAGTTCTTTGATTTAACGCTACATGGGCGGCCAATTAAAATTGAAAACATCATGTCGTGTGGCCAATAGAACTTACAACGAGCGAGTGGTTAAAAACTCTGAATTTATACACATTCCTCTGGGTTCATGCAAGATAATTCTCCCGGTTTATCCGGGGAAAGGAACCTCTTTGATGAAGATTGACATTTGGGTATGGATTCTATAGGGTTTTTTTACTTTTAAATTTAAAGTGAGAAACAATTAACCACAGGTGGGCTTAATGAAAAAAAACAGCATCAGAATGTTTGTCTTGGTCATGGTAGCAATTGTTTGTGTTGGTGGGCTGGGGACATCGTCAATGGCAGATATCTTTCCTAAAAAAATAGCCATATTCCCCTTTGAAGTGATTTCCCAGGAGGATCAATCCTTCATTGGGAAGGGCATGGGAAAAATGCTCTGTACACGGGTGGGGCAAGGGGAAGGGGTCCAGGTGACATGTCTGGATAAACCCTTTGATACCTACCAGTTGTCCATGGATGATGGACTCATGGATGCCATTGCCCGGTCTGAATCATTACAGGGCATGGGGTTCCTGCTCATGGGCAGCATCACCATTGCAGGCAATGCGGTGAGTACTGATGCAAGGCTTGTGGATGTAACGGGAAAAAGAAAACCTGTGAATATCCACGAATCCGGCACCGGGCTGGGAGATGTCATGCGCCATGCTGTCGGGGTTGCCGAAAAGGTGAGACGGGTTCTGGCTGGGAAAGCCCTGCCCGTTGCTGGAATGTCTTCCGCTATAATCAAACCAGAGGAAACGGCTGTTTTGTCGGTCGGGACAGTGCCCCTGGAAGGGACGGCAACATCCTTAGGGTCGACATCCGGGATTGCCGATACCCAGGGCCGGGGGGCAGCAACTACAGTGCCGCTGTTTGTCAGCCGATCCCTGCCAGGGGAAATCACAGGCCTTACGATTCTTGACATGGATGGAGAAAAGCAGATTGCCGTCATTGACGCACGACGACTGACGGTTTTTTCCTGGCAGAATCAAAAATTGGTGAAAAAAGCAGAATTAAAAGGAAAGTATTATCAGACTTTCATGGGGCTGGATGCCATGGACTGTGACGCCGACGGGAGAGATGAATTATTCCTCACCATTCTGGATCGTAAAAATCAGTTGCGATCCCTTGTGGTCAAGGAGGTGGGAGAGAGCCTCACGCTTGTTGCCAAAGATTTACCCTGGTTTTTCAGGGTGATAAAAATAGATGGACAAAAACAACTTTTGGGCCAGAGAACGGGACAGGATCAGCTGTTTTGGGGGGATATTCATCAGCTTTCCTTTGATGGCAGAGATATCATTCCAGGAGCGGTGAAAATGAATGGAAACGGGGGGGTCTTTGGGCGGAGTCTTGGGCATCCGGCTGCACGGGATTCCCTGCGAATGGTGTGGTTTGACAAGGACGGATATCTTAATTTGGGAAAGGAAAATTTTGAAAAGGAGTGGGTAAGTGATGGCTCCTGGGGGTCAACGGCTCTTTTTGTCACCTATGATCAGGGGAAAAACAGTGTTGATCAGCGAGTCTACTTTAATTCTCGGGTGGCCATTGAAGATGTGGATGGCAATGGAAATGATGAAGTCATTGCCGTTGTAAACCATGATCAGTCCCGGGGGTTTCTTCCCAGATTTCGAAAATTCACCCGGGGATATGTGTCTTTTTTGGAATGGTCCGGGAATGCGTTGGTGGAACGCTGGAAGACCCAGCATGTCTCAGGATATGTGGCCGATTTTTCCTTGGGTGACATGAATGGTGATGGGCTATTAGAACTGGTTTATGCCTCAGTAGTCGCCTCTGAAGGTCTCGTTGGCAAGAATAAAAGTCATATTGTCGTGCAATCAATTGGAAGTTTAGAAAAATAACGATGTTTACAAAATCAAAACGCTTGACAATCTGTTAGCGGTGTGTTTAGAAAATGTTATCAATAAAAATTCCCTACCCCAATTGGCGGGAAGGATGCCTCCATTTTATTTGTTTTCTATTATAGTGCTCCTCAGTAATAAGTTTTCTGTACGCTTTGCGATGATTTTGGTTAACTATCTGGAATTATTAAAATTAGCTTTGTCGCTGCATTTGCCATTAACACCGGCTGGTGTCAAAGGCATATAAAGACGCAGGT
>JASFYZ010000364.1:0-7682 GCA_045046665.1 Desulfobacterium sp. | reverse complement strand
GATGGCAATTCAGATTCAGAAAGTGAGCTCAAACAAATGATTCGTCCCACAACCAAGAGTCAATATATAAAGGGAATTTAATTGAGAATATCCCTTAGTGCAGCCCTGAGGCGGGGAAAATTAAAGTGAAACCCCCCGACGTTCCCGTTCCGGTCAGGCCAGTTGCCGGGGGCGGCATAGTACCCTTTTTAATTTTCGTTGTGGCAGAGGTCTACTGCCAGGCATGTTATATGAAGATAAAACAGCCAACGCGAAACCTTTGTTGGGTCGGTTCACTTTGAAATTGAGTCTAATAATATTTTTGACTGAAGTCTATTTTGTTTTGAAATTCTTTTTTATTATTTTCTTGACACAATCTAAAAATATGTGAAGAGTAGGATTTTAAAGAATGCGTCAAAATAAATGGGCGTGCTTCATTTATCCCGTCATCCTTTCCAGGGCACTATTCCTGTTTCAATGATTTTTTGTAAATAAATGAAAAATGTTTTTGAGGGCATCTGTAAGGATGCCCAAAAATTTACTCAATCATTGCAGTAGGGATAACTCAAAACTTCCTGGAATCCAAGATGAGTGATGAATGTAGTGGTGTCCATGGGATCACCCCGTCACTGCGTCCCCCATATACGTTTGCAATGACAAGGTTTGCAGAACGTCCGGGAAGCAAAAATTATTTTAAACAATAATGAACTCCGGTTTGTCCGGATGGGGATAATTGTATGAAAAGAACTGGCTATTTGCATGACAATAGATACGTACTTCACGACACAGGACCGCATCATCCCGAGACATCTGATCGGCTTCTGGCGGTGTATGAGGGAATTAAAGAAGAAGGCATGCTGGAGCATCTCACCATGATTCCAGCCTCCCGGGCAGACTTAAAGTGGATAGAGGCCATCCATGATCTTGCCTACATAAGACGGTTTGAGGAAATCTGCTTTTCCGGGCACAATACCTTTGATGACCCAGATAACTGTATTTCCATGGACTCCTTTGAATCTGCCTTTCTTGCCGTGGGGGGCATCCTTGGCACCGTTGATCTGATGATGACAGATAAAATCGACAATGCCTTTTGTGCGGTGCGCCCACCGGGACACCACGCTGAACGGGACAAGGCCATGGGGTTTTGTTACTTTAATAACATTGCCATTGCTGCCAGATATCTCCAGGAAAAATGGGGGATTCAAAAGGTGGGCATCATTGACATTGATGTGCACCATGGCAATGGTACTCAGCATATTTTTGAGCAGGATTCATCGGTGTTTTATTATTCCATTCATGAGCATCCCTCCTTTGCCTACCCCGGAACCGGAAGGGATTTTGAAGTGGGGACCCTTGGGGGGCACGGATTTACCAAAAATTCCCTGGTACTTCCCGGACAGGGGGACGATGCTTACTATATGTTGATCCAGGGAGATCTTATGCCCGCCATCAACGCATTTGAGCCCGAAGTGATTCTGGTTTCTACGGGGTTTGATGCCCATGTAGATGATGAGATGTCTGATATTAAAGTCAGCACCCAGTGTTTTTCATGGATGATGCAGACCATCATGGATCTGGGTGAGCGCCATTGCAACGGGCGGGTGATATCCATTCTGGAGGGGGGGTACTCCCTGGAACGATTGCCGGAACTTGCCGGAAATCATATAAAAATTCTTCTTGACTCATAAAAAACTGGAGGGGAAAAGATGTTTGTCAGCAATCACATGAAAAGAAAAGTGATTACCATTGACCCGAATGCTTCCGTGTTTGAAGCACAGCAACTCATGGCGGAAAAGCAAATTCGTCATCTGCCCATTGTGGATGTTGAAAATAAGCTCGTGGCCATTGTGACGGATAGAGATATCAGAAGTGCCATGCCCTACAGCCTGCTCAAGGATTCCAAAAATGTGGAGGAAAAAGCAAATTTAAGCAATCTGAAAGTGAAAGATATCATGACGGTTAATCCCAAAAGCATTTCAGGCATGGATACCATTCAGGATGCCTTGCTTTTGATCCAGAAGTACAGGGTGGGGGCATTCCCCGTCGTCAATGAAAAAAAAGAACTCATGGGTGTCCTTTCCGTTCGGGATCTGCTCAGCTCCTTTGTCAATGTGCTGAACATCAATGAGCCGGGCACACTGCTTTGCGTGCTGGTGGAAGAAAAAGTGGGCCAGTTGAAGAAAATTGTGGACGCCATCACCGAAGAGGGTATCTCCTTTGGCAGTGTGCTTGTCAATCGTCATTGGGAATCTGACAAGCGAGCCGTGTTTATTTATCTTTTGACCAACAATGTGGTGCGGGTGAAAAAGAAAATTACAGCACTTGGGTTTTCCTTGCTGGACCCCATGTCCTGGTATATTGATAATCTTACCCAGAAAGAATAGTTTGTATTAGATCCCTTTGCCCGGGTAATGCCTAAACGCATTATCATTTTATGACGCATTTACCCGGGGGGATTGGCATTTTTCGGATTTACATCGACCCTTTTTTATGGGTCATCAACCCGGTTAAAAATATAATTTGATGCTTGATGATCAAGTTTTTTGAAGCTTGCTTCCGGGATTGGGGTGTCAGGATGTGTTCTTTGTCGTTACTAATTGTCTATGGTCCAAGCGCTATAATTCCCAGGAATAATAGACATAAACCAAATATGCCCCCTGCTTGACGGTCTCTGCTCAATATCGGTCAATATAAAAAAATTTGAATAATTGATTGACCCAGGGTTGACAAGGGGGCCATTGCCATATACCATATGCTCATAATTCATGACGCAACCTTTCCCAATTCTCCCTGTTTCCAGGGACGCCCAGTGCGTAATTTTTGGAAAATACGCTTTAGGGGATTCGACTTATCTTCCCTTTGAAGTCAAGGCCCCATAACAACCAGTTTTAACATTTGGGCTGTGTCGTGGATATTTTTAGTGAAACTGGTTAAAGAAAGGAGATATTTGATTATGGAAAATGTATGTAAATCATGTGGCGTAATACTTTTGAAAGATCAGAAAACCTGCCCCTGTTGCGGTGCGGTAAAGAAGTTTGAATCCGATACCACCATACCCTATCCTGAAACCGAACTGAATGACTCTCTCAGAGATCCCTTTATCGGCGATCGCCACGTAGGCTACTGACCTGACATCTTCCTGTCTTTTTGTTTTTTCCATTCAGACAATCTGTGTTGATAATTCACTCTTTTGGCAAATGCTGACGATGCGCATTGGCTTGACTCTTTTTATTACCTGAAAGCTGGCCACATCCTGCCTGGAGGCCTCGGCCCTTGGCCCATCGTTTGATCACAAAAAGTCCTGCGGTTTCCAAAATGGTGGCAAATTCATGCAGCGTTTCGTCGTCAACGGATTGCAAAGATAATTGAGTGCTATCTTGGCTGCATGTCAGTGCCAGAATATTAAGACTCATCGGTAGGTATCTGCATTGATGGTAAATCGTTTCATGATCTGTTGCAGGGCCTGGCGTTCTATACCGCATTGCCGGGCCGCTTGGGTGACATTACCCCCTGTAAGGGAGAGCAGCGTGCCGATATAATTATGGTTAAACTGCTGGAGTAGCTCCTCTTTTGCCTCTTTGTAAGGTAATTTAAAGAGGTTCTCTGCATCGGGGAAAGTGGCTTGAAGTGGTTTTTTTTGATCCGCCAGAACTATATCCGCTGGGGATATGATGTCGCAGTCGCTGTGAAGAATTCCCTGGATCAGCATATTTTCCAGCTCCCGGACATTTCCCTGCCAGTGTTGTTTCAAAAGAAGATCCATTAATGCCGGGTCAATTTCTTTTTTCGGTTTGTTTAGTTTTTTACAGTGCTTGCTCACCAGGTGACGGGCAATGGGGGGGATATCGGTGATGCGATCCCTTAACGGGGGAAGGATGATGGTAAAAACGCTGAGCCGGTAAAAAAAATCTTCGCGAAATTCGCCTTTTTCTATTTTTTGGGCAAGATCGCGATTGGTGGAGGCCACAATGCGGACATCCACCTTTCTGGACCGGGTATCTCCCAATGGTTTAATCTCTTTTTCCTGGAGCACCCGCAAGAGCTTGGTCTGGATGGTGGGGCCAATGTCACCGATTTCATCCAGAAAAATGGTACCCCCGTGGGCCTCCTGGAACAGTCCGGATTTATCCCGCATGGCATTGGTAAATGCCCCTTTCTTGTAGCCAAACAACTCGCTTTCCAGAATGGATTCCGGAACAGTGGGGCAGTTCACGGGCACGAATTTCTTTTTTTCACGTTGACTCATGGCGTGGATGGACTGGGCCGCGAGATCCTTTCCCGTACCGGACTCACCGGTGATGAGCACGGTGACATCACTTTGAGCCACCATGGATATTTTATCATATACCTCCTGCATGGCCGGGCTTTCCCCAATGAGTTTGCCAAAGGTTGCTGATTTTTCCCGGTGCAGTTTTTTGTTCTCTTTTATGAGCCCCCCCCGTTCCAGGGCTTTTTTTACCCGGAAGAGGATCTCATCCTGCTCAAAGGGTTTGGATACAAAATCATAGGCCCCGCTTTTTATGGCTTTAATGGCCACATCAATGCTGCCAAAGGCGGTGATCATGAGCACCGTGAGATCCGGGTAATGGGTGCCAGCGTGTTTCAGTAGTTCAAACCCGTCCATGCCCGGCATTTTAATGTCACACAGCATGAGGTCAAAGGATTCCCTGGCAAGAATGTTCACGGCGGTTTCCCCGGAAAAAGCCATGGTGACCTGGCAGTCAAATTCCATTTCCAGGGTGCGCTTTAACAGTCTTGTCATATCTTTTTCATCATCCACAACAAGGATCTGTGCGGGCATTAATATTCTCCTTTATCCGGTGGTGAGGGCAGGGTGATGGTAAATGTAGCCCCTTTGTTCTCTTCACTTTCAGCCCGGATGCGGCCACCGTGTTTTTTAATGATACCATAACTCACGGAAAGGCCTAATCCTGTCCCCTGTCCCGCGGGTTTAGTGGTGAAAAAAGGATGGAATATTCGGGTAATATTTTTAGGGCTGATCCCCTTTCCATTGTCTTTTACCACAATTATTGCCTCATCTGAACGGTTTCTCCGGGTGGTGAGAAATATATCTCCTTTTTTGTCCAGAGCATGGCAGGCATTGATGAACAGATTGATGATCACCTGTCTGAATTCCTGCTCATTTCCCATGACATTGAGGGGACCCTGGTCAAAAAGATCCAGTCCAATGTTAATGTTTCTGAAATCAGCGTGGTTGTGAACAAATCCCACCACATCACTCACCACTTGGTTTAAGTTGATGATGCCCCGTTCCAGGGTGTCCTTGCGGGCAAAAGCAAGCATATCCGAAACCACAGTTTTGCAGTTCTTTACATGCTTTTCAATGATTTTAAGATCATCGTGGTAGGGGGATGTCTCCTTGTTTCCTGCTTCGGCTTTGAGCATCAGCTGGGTATATCCCAATATGATGCCCAATGGATTGTTGATTTCATGGGCCACCCCGGCCGAAAGTTCCCCCAGTGCTGCGAGCTTATCTGCCTGGGCGATCTGTTCTTCCATCTCTTTTTTTTCATTGATATTTTTGATGATAAAATGAAATGTTTTTGCACATCCAAAGGCACCATAATCAATACCGCCGGTGATAATCACGTAAAGCTTATTTCCCTGGGCTCCCTTGAAATAAGTCTCTTCATTGAGAATGAACTCATTCTCCATGATCAGCTGGCTGATGCGCTGCCAGTCTTCGTCCGAGGAAAACAGTTGGCCCATGGACATGTTCTCCATGACCAGGGTGTTCTTGGCATATCCGGTCATGGCCACCCCTGCGGGATTGGTTTCCCGGATACGCCAATGGGCATCTGTGACCAGAATGGTGTCCAGGGATTGTTCAAAAATACGACGGCATTTGTGCTCTGATGTGGTGAGCATTTCGGTGCGCTCCACCACCTTTTGTTCCAGGGTCTGGTTCAGACTCACCAACTGGGCGTGAGTCTCTTCCAGTGCCCTGCGGCTGGATAGAATTTTGGTGTTAATGGTCCAGCTGTGGTTGAAAAAAAGGGTCACCAGCCCCACAAGCATGAAAGAGACGGTGTTGATGGTGCCACTGTAAGGAGCAATGGTGGACCAGGTATGGCCGTGGGATGTGAGCAGGAGCACCTGTTTTAAAATATGGCCAAAGGAGCGGGACAGAGCAAAAATGGTGAGGCCGGAGCAGATCCACACCAGATAAAGGAATATGGTGTTGTCCGGGTCCTTTATCCTTAGTTTGTGTGCTTTTAAAAGGGCGAGGGCTGCAATGCATATCATTCCCAGTGAGCCCAGGACGTCAATGGCCAGAATGGGCATATAGGAAAATATCATGGGGTTTTCCTTTGCAGTAAATGGGAGAGACCCCTGTGGAGAAAGAGCATTGCCGGCAGACAAAGAAGGTGATCCAGTCGGAGCAGGTAGTAGAGTCGGGCCAGTCCCTCGTGGTGTTCCAAGGTTTTGATATGGATGCGGCTCATGGATATCAGGCTGGTGGAGATGAAGGAACTCTGGTTATCGAGAAAGTGGACCAGGATGGCATCTATATTCCAGAGGATGAAAAAAAGAGCACTGTATTGGATCAATCGCCATCCCCTCTCCATGTGAAGTTTTTTCCCCTGGATGGTGAGGATGAGAATGGCCATGGATACCAGAAAAAAAAGATGTCCCAACTGGTGAACCAGAATACCTTCTTTGGTGCTGTGCATTTGGGTGGCGTGGGCCAGATCAGGGATCAAAACAAACATCATTACCATGGCCAGTGATGTTTGAATTAATTTGTTTTGCAAAGGAAAGATTCTGTTCAATGGCTTTTCCCTGGAATTGTGTTGATGTGTCATTGTCACCCGGGGATGATTGGAGCAAGTGTGACGATATCTTAGGGAGTTCATGAAAATAATATACCCAACATCAATGGGCTTCATATCGACTCTCCAGAGTGCTGCATGCAAGAGTGGGTAGTTCTATTATGATGAATTCCCTTAAGGGCTCATGGGCCGTAAGGTCTCTTTTTTAATTGTTTTTTGCAGCCAAGCCATGGCCGGGAAAAGCGCATAAACAAGCAGAAGGGAGATGAAAAACCAGAAAATTGAGGGAATATCCCAGGGAAGTATGGGGTGACCATTGAGCATAAAAAGTCCGGGTCTGCCAAACCACTGCATGAGCCCCCCCGGGGTAAAGGTTCGATTGACATAGGCCAGGGTACAAAGAAGCGGTAGCCATGTGGTGATAAGGCTTTTGAGCAAGCCTTCAAAAAAGAGGTCATAATAGGCCCGGTTGAGCTCTGCCTGGTCAATATTCTTGGCAATGGCTCGTCCTTTTTTGCTTTCTTTATGGTTCATGGCTTCCTGGCGAAGTTCAAACCAGTGATCAAAATTTTCTTTCAGTAGGACATATCGCCGGGTGTTGAAGTGTTTTTTGAAAAACCGGGTAAGGGTGATACACAACAGGACCAGAAAAAAAATAATCATCTCCGGTCCCAGAAACTGTAGGGTCAGGAGCAGTGCATCCATGAACCCGGCAATATTTTGGATGGCGGCTTCAATTCCGAACCACACATTGTCCAGCATATCATTCATTAATAGCCCTTTTTTTATCGTTTTGTCCGGGAAACAGCACAAATCATTTCCTGAATGTTTCATATAACACCCACGCCCTATCGGGCACAAGGAATATTGAAAATCCCTTTGGGGTTGTCCACAATGTAGGGGCAGAAT
>JASFYZ010000363.1:0-6332 GCA_045046665.1 Desulfobacterium sp. | reverse complement strand
TTAACAACCTTGGAAAAATTATTTTTATCCATTGATCCAAACATGGACCCGGAGGATGCTTTTATACAGACAATTCTTACCATGGCTCCCATCATATATTATGCTGAAAATTCAGAAAATATTTTAAGATTCATGGGTAAAAAAACTTACGAAAATCAATACCTGCAAAAACTTGAGGACAAAATTGTACGCCAGAACCAACTGCTTCTGGGGCTGCCACCGGATATTGAATAATACAATGGTAGGATACCGCCCCCCGCCGGGGGCTCTGTAGTCGGTACTTTAATACTGTATTTTCTTATAAAAACATCAATTTTTTTTGTCGATAAGGGAAATAACATGAAAAAAATCCTATTTATTTTGTGCACCCTGGCGGTTGTGATGCTTGCCTCTGGTGTTGCCTTTACCCAAAAAATCAAAAAAGATTCCTCCGGGAAAAACATGGGGACTTCAGAGACAAAACCAGCCCCAGAGCAACAGATATCCCACACCGTCATCCTTGAAAAGCTCGCCATGACGCAAGTGGAGAACACCAAACAATACCCTGGAAGCGTAAAGGCGTGTAGAGAAACTCGCCTGGCTTTCCGGGTGGGTGGCCCCCTCATCCAGGTCAATATCAAAGCCGGGGATCAGGTAAGAAAAGGAGACACCCTTATGCAGATTGATCCCCAGGACTTTAAGGATAGAATCCTGGTGTTGGATGCACAGCTCAGTGGTGCACTGGCACAGCTGGATAATGCCCGACAGGATTTTCGCCGCATGAAACAGCTCTTTGATGAAAAGGTGATTCCCCAGGCAGATTTTGACCATGTGGGAACCGGCCGCAACATCGCAGAAGCAGGGGTTAAAGCCATCCGAGCGCAATTAAAAATCGTCCGGCACCAACTGGACTACACCACCCTGAAAGCCCCCTATGACGGTATCATCACCCAGACCCACATTGAAAACTTTGAAATGGTGGCACCGGGCCAGGTGATGGTGGGACTCCATGATATTTCAAATCTGGAGATTAACATCAACGTACCGGAAAACGAAATCATCAACCATCCCCTGGTTCCAGGCCAAAGGGCCGGGGTAAGATTTCCCTCCCTGGGCCAGAGACAGTTTCCCGTGACCTTAAAGGAGTGGAAGACCACGGCGGACAAGGCCACCCGCACCTATGGCACCACCTTTACCATGCCCCGCCCCCAGGGGGTTCAAATTCTTCCCGGCATGACAGCAGAGATTGAGTGGCCAGGCAGCAAGGACAAGGATCAGACCCTCACCATTCCGGCCAAGGCAATTATCAACGACAGCACCGGCACGGCCCATGTATGGCTGTTTGATCCCACCACCTCCATGGCCTCGAAAACCCCGGTGACACTGGGCGCATTTTGCGGCACCTCCCGCATCGTGGTTGAATCAGGCTTGATGCCAGGTGATCTCATTGTCACCGATGGGGTGGATTTCATTACCAGCGTAATGAAACTCACCGTCACCCTTGCCAACACCAGCACATCCCGGACAAGTTCGCAAGGGAGTATTCAATGAACCTCACTGCATTTGCCCTGCGAAAACAGACCCTCATGGTGGTCTTGATCCTTATGATTGCAGGTATTGGTGTCATCTCCTTTGAGAAGTTGGGACGATTGGAAGACCCCACATTTACCATTAAAACAGCCTTAATTATCACCCCCTACCCCGGGGCAACGCCCCTGGAAGTGGAAGAAGAGGTCACCCAGACCATTGAAGAGGCCATCAAGGCCATGGGCCAGGTCAAGGAAATTTACAGTACCTCAAAGGAAGGCCTCTCCTTTGTTTATGTGGACATGAAGGACACCTACAAAGCCCAGGAACTGCCCCAAATCTGGGATGAACTTCGTAGAAAAATCAATGATGTACAGGGGGCACTTCCCCCCGGGGCCGGGCCATCCATTGTCCGGGATGATTTCGGGGATGTGTACGGGGTGTTTTTTGCCATCAGCGGACCGGGTTATTCCCCGGCCCAGCTCCGGGACTATGCCCAGTATTTAAAAAAGGAACTTCTGCTATGTAAAGATGTGGCCAAGATTGACTTCTGGGGCATCCAACAAGAGGCCATTTACATTGAATTTGAGCGATCCAGGCTGGCTGAACTGGGCATTTCCAGGGATCAGATTTACCGAACCCTTCACCTGCAGAACGTGGTTCAAAAAAGCGGTCATGTGGATGTGGACACCGAATACATGCGCATCACCCCCACGGGGGAGTTTCAAGATGAATCGGCCATTGCAGATCTTCTGGTGGGGGGAGCCAGTGGTTTGATCCGCCTGGGAGACATTGCCACCGTTTACCGAGATTACATGGATCCCCCCCGGAACCTCTTGCGATTCAACGGCAAACCTGCCATTGGATTGGGCATCTCCACCGTAGCCCGGGGCAATGTTATCACCATGGGCGATTCCGTTGCAAAAAAACTTGAACTGCTAAAGAGCAAACAACCGCCTGGCATGTCCCTGGATACCATCTACTACCAGAGCCAAGTGGTCACCGCATCGGTGAACGCCTTTTTGATGAACCTGGCAGAAGCCGTGGCCATTGTCATTGGGCTTTTAATGGTGTTCATGGGATGGCAAAGCGGTCTGCTCATTGGCATCACCCTTATTTTAACCATCCTTGCCACCCTGATCGGCATGTTCATCATGGGCATTGACCTGCAGAAAATTTCACTGGGTGCGCTGATCCTGTCTTTGGGCATGCTGGTGGACAATGCCATTGTGGTGGCCGACGGCATTCTGGTCCGGGTTCAGGGGGGCAGCCGAAGACGAGCTGCGGCCATGGATGTGGTTCAAGAAAATGCCTGGCCCCTTTTGGGAGCCACCCTGGTGGCCATTCTGGCCTTTGCGGCCATTGGATTTTCTCCGGGAAACGTAGGGGAATTTTGTCGTTCGTTGTTTGATGTCATGGCCTTGTCCCTTTCCATCAGCTGGATTGTGGCCGTCACCATCACCCCGCTGCTTTGCATCTGGTTTTTAAGGGTACCCGGGGAGTTTGAACGCAAGGATCCCTATGCCGGACCCATTTTTCGCATGTATCGAAAACTCCTCCAGACCACCATCCGATTCAGGTTTGTGACGGTGTGTCTGATCCTGTTGCTGCTGTGGGGAGCCATGGTGGGATTTTCTCGTATTCCCCAGGCCTTTTTTTCACCCTCCACCCAGAAATATTTTTTCATCAACTATTGGAAACCCCAGGGGACTCACATCCAACACACATCCCGGGACATGGAAAAGATCGAGGCCAAAGTGGCCCAAATGCCGGGCGTTAAAAATGTGACTTCATTTGTGGGGGAAGGGGCCATGCGCTTCATTCTCTCCTATGATTACCAGGTGCCCAATTCAAGCTATGGCCAACTGGTGGTGGAGGTGGAAGATTGTCGCCTCATTGATGATTTAATCGAAAAAACGGAAATCTATCTCAACGCCAATTTTCCGGATGCTGAACCCCATGCCCTGAAAATCATATCTGGACCTGCCATCACCTATCTTGTGGAGGCACAGTTTCGGGGGCCGGACATTGACGCTCTCCAAGGCATGTCCAGGCAGGCCATGGAGATCATGCAGACCACCCCCAACACCCGGGATATCCGCACGGACTGGCGTCAGCAGATACGGGTGCTGCGCCCGGAATTTTCAGAATCCCAGGCCCGGCGCATCGGGGTTACCAGAAGTGATCTCTCCCAGGCCCTGCAATGGAATTTCGGGGGTGTCATCACCGGGGTCTACCGGGAAAAAGATGAGCTGATTCCCATCATCACCCGTCCCCCCCGGCAGGAACGAAACTCCGTGGAAAACCTTAAAAACGTCCAGGTATGGTCTTCTCTTGGCCAATCCTTTGTGCCCATTGGCCAGGCCATCACTGATGTGCGGCAGGAGTGGGAGTCGCCCATCATCAAACGACAAGATCAACAGCGGGCCATCACCGTGAAATGTAATCCCATTCACGGCAATGCAGAACCGGTGCGCAACTCCATGGTGGAGCGCATGGCCGCCATTGAACTGCCCCCGGGATACACCATGACCTGGAGGGGTGAATTCAAGGAGTCCAATGAGGGAAGGGATCCCCTGAAAAAAATCTTTCCCCTGTGTATCCTTGGGATGTTCATCACGGTGGTGGGACTTTTTAATTCCATCCGACGTCCTTTGATCATCTTTCTCACCGTTCCCCTTTCCATCATCGGTATTGCCGCAGGGCTCCTTCTGGTGGGGTTGCCCTTTGGTTTCATGGCCATTCTTGGATTTCTGGGGCTTTCGGGCATGCTCATCAAAAATGCCATTGTGCTGGTGGAACAGATTGAAATCTGCCTGCGATCGGGGATGGACCCCCTTTCGGCCATCCTGAATGCCGCCATGAGTCGTATGCGTCCGGTGTTCATGGCATCGGGCACCACCATTCTTGGCATGGCTCCCTTGGTCTATGACCCCATGTTTTCTGCCATGGCTGTGACCATCATGGGCGGACTTTTTGTCTCCACCTTGCTGACCTTGATCATTGTGCCGGTGTTTTACAGCATTGCTTATAATATTAAATGGAAAGCGCAGGATACAGGTATAATATGAAATATAAAATAATGATTGCAATTCTATTTCTTTTCCAGACCACCCTGGTTCATGCCGGTGTGAATCAGGCAGGTCCAGAGGCTTCCCTGCAACTGCCCCCAGAGGGGTTAACCCTGGAACGGGCCTGTGAAATCACCCTGAAAAACAACCCTGGCATGGGCCAGGCAAAGGAACGCATTGAAGGGGCAAAGGCCGTACTGCGCCAGGCCAAATCAGCATGGAAACCCACCATCTCCAGTAGTGCCGGAGCCACGGCCATCCAGGCCACGGTCGTACCGGATTGGGCCCAGACCGTACGCGCAGATGAAGCCTATAACGAATTTTCAGTCGGTATCCAGATGGCATGGCTGTTGTTTGACGGGTTTTCCCGTGAGGCCAATATTCTGGCCTCCACCCATGCCATTGAACAATCAAGGCAGGGACGTCATGAGGTCCAACGGCTTTTGGTACAGGCGGTATCTGTCACATTTCAGCAGGCCCGCCTGGCCCTGGAAAAGATGACCATTGCCCAACGTAATCAGCAATTCAATGAAACCCTGGAAAAGGATGCCCGGATAAAATGGCGGGTGGGAACAGCCCCTGAAGCCGAAGTGATGAATTTTTCGGTGAGGGCACTCCAGGCACAAAGTGATTATCTGGCAGCCCAGCGGAATTTTAAGATCACCTGCACTGCCCTTGTGCGTTTGATGGCCCTTCCCGGAACAATACTCACCCCGGAAATGTTTCCAGAAACGGGAAGCCGCAGCATGGAAAAATATTCACAGACCTATGAAAAGGCACTGGAACAGGCCATGGTCTCCCGCCCGGATTTAAAAGCCGTGGATGCAGGTATTATGGCGTTAAGGGAAAAACTCCGGGCTGAAAAAGGGAGCTATTTTCCCAAGGTATATTTTGTGTCCGGTTTAAACTATCTGTACCAACAGGACAAGTTATTGGTGGATGAAGAGGAGCACAACACCTATGCTGGGGTGAATGTGAAATGGGATCTTTACACCGGGGGAAGACGTCAGGGAAAGGTGGAAGCCCTGGCCGCTGATCTTCGGGGCCTGGAAGAAAAGCGAAGAGAAACCATTCTTGCCATGAATGCTGAAATACAGCAGGCCCTGGACGTGGCTGATACGGCTTACAGCACATGGGAAAACCAGGAACAGACCCGAGCACTCACCGAAAAAATCCGGAAACATGTCAAAAAGGCCTACCGGGCCGGGGTGGCCACCCTCACCCGGCTCAACGAGGCCCAGACTGATCTGGTGCGGGCTTCGGGGGCGGCTGCGGCCAGTCGCATCCTATACCGCATTGCTTTGGTTAATTTGAATGCGGCCATGGGGATAGTGGAACCTGTGGTGAAGTAGTCATGGGGTGGGTGGCGTTATTTGTTGCCAACTTAACTTGTTACCTTGGGTTATCCAGCAAACGTTACGATCGTTTCAAATCACGATAAAAATTTTCATGTGAACCCAGAAGCAGCAACATACGCGTATTTGGATCATACTCATAAGCTAATAACGTCAACCGCCCATGACACTTGAATTTGTATACAAACACTCCTGACAGGTCACCTTGCTTGGCTTCACCAACGGTCGGGTCACGCACAATTTCAAAAATAGCATCATCAACATCCGCTTTTTGTCCAGGATGCAAACGTTTATAGGAACGTTTAAACATGGAAGTCTGTAAGACTTCAACCCGATCAGTCATTATTTCGACGCCCTTCAGCAACAAAGGGCGACGATAAAGTCGGCCCTTCTGAACGTG
>JASFYZ010000362.1:0-9744 GCA_045046665.1 Desulfobacterium sp. | reverse complement strand
TTTTTATCGTCTCTTTAAATTCACTCATTGTTGAAGTTTTTCCTTTACATAAGTTGCTATATCTCTATTCATTCTTTTTTCTTGCAGGATCGGATGTTTGAGCAGAGAGTAGCCGTACACCCTTGTCATTAATTTGATGCCGGGAAATGTTTCCGGTAAGATGCAACATTGGCAGGTAAGGTGTCTGAAAATTTTTGACATCCTTAATTTCCCTCTGGAAAATTTTCAATAAACTGAAAGTCCAGAAGTTGAGTTGACAAAATACCAACCAGGGCCATGTTTTCACGTTCACTCAGCAGAACTCCTCCCTGCTTTTGACATTTTTTAACTAATTTTGTTATTTTTTTATGATCAAAATAGCCAGCGTTTTTGATTGCAGTTTCAGACAATAGTTCATGGACATACTCATGGGTGGTCTTTCCCAAAAACGCCTGACTGATGGGAGCGCGGTAGGGTTGTTTCGGTCTTTCTATCAGTTCATCAAGAACCATTCCCCGGGCTGACCGTTTCAGTATGTATTTTTCTGTAATTCCATTCATTTTATATCTTGGTGGCAGACTTGCTGCAAACTCAACAACCCGGTGATCCAGGAATGGATAACGCCCTTCAATGGAATTGGCCATGGCCATGCGATCACCCTGGGAGGAAAGCAGATAGTTGGATAAAAAAATCTTACTTTCACAATATTGTGCTCTGGATAAAGGGTCCCAATCCATGTAATCATCGGGTAGGGTAGCACAGTATTTTTTTACAAAATCATCAAATCCTGTTGATTGCTGCTTGATATCCTGTGAAAAAAAGGTTTTTAAATGGGAAGTACTCTCCCACCTCTGTATATGGGAATAGACCGGAGAGTCGATATCCTCCATGCCTTTTTTGAAAAATTGTTCAAGGAACCTTATGGCCTTTGAATTGTTCTGGGTAAAAATATAGGGATATAATTTTTCAAGAAGCTTTGGTCGCAGCCGGGAGTCAGGAAATTTCGCCCAGAAGCGGCGGAGCTTGTCTGCTTTAAAAATGTTGTATCCTGCAAACATTTCATCCGCCCCTTCACCGGTCAAGACAACCTTGAAATTACTTTTTTTAACAAGATTTGACAAAAGCATGAGAGGAGCTGGTGCTGTTCTAAGAATGGGTGTTTCCGTGTGCCAGATTACCTTTGGAAAAATATTGCCAATATCATCGTAGGAGCAATTGATCGTTTTATGATCTGTTCCAAGATGCGCCACTGCCTTGTTTTGATAAAAGGACTCGTCAAAGCCTTTATCTGTAAAGCCCACTGAAAAGGAACAGAGCTTGTTGTTAAAATTATTTTTTACAAGGGAGCTTGTGTAGGTGCTGTCCAGTCCTCCGCTCAGGTATGTCCCCACAGGCACATCCGCCCTGAGTCGTATGCGGGTGGCATCCATGATCAAATCATTTAGCTCATGAGCAAGCTCAGCAACGGATTCTTTTCGGAAAGAGGTTTTACCAAAGGGCAGTTCCCAATATTTGGTAAGACTCAGCCCCTGTTTTGAAAACAGGGCATAGTGGCCGGGATCAAGCTGAAAAATATCATGAAATGAAGTTCCATGGCCCATTGTTGACCAGCAGGTGAATATATCTGACAGGTTTTGGGAATCTAATTTTCGTGGAATCGTCTTATCTGCAAAAATTGCCTTGATTTCAGAAGCAAAAACAAGTCTGTTGTGGGCATGAAAATAAAACAATGGTCTTATGCCCACCCTGTCCCTGCCAAGCAGAAGGGTTTCTGTGGTTATATCCCATAGGGCAAAGGCAAACTGACCGTTAATATACGAAAACATATCTGTGCCATATTCTTCATACAGATGTACCAGAACCTCGGTGTCAGTACGGGTATAGAATTTATGTCCACGGGTCTGCAATTTGCTTCTTAATTCGGGATAATTAAATATTTCTCCATTTAAAATGACCCAGATGGACCGATCTTCATTGTGGATGGGCTGATCGCCAGTGGCAAGATCAATAATGCTCAAACGGGTATGGGCAAGCCCTGTAGGACCATTTGTGTAGAAACCTGCGGCATCCGGTCCCCTGTGGTGCAGATATCTTGCCATTTTACGCAGAATGGGCTCTTTATTCTCAGGATTTTTGAAATTGATAATTCCAGCGATTCCGCACATAAGGACAATAACCACTTTTGTTAAATATTGATATTAATCATATATCTATCGAATTTCTATATATAATGTTTGTATTTGTCAAACGGTTTTGTGTATATCCTTAACACGACAGCGATACCTGGATGCCTAATTTTTTGCCATTGCCAAATTCAGGTATCTTTTTTTGTTTTAAATATTTCTGAAAAAGGATACATATCACTGTCATACTCCTTTCTGAGATAAATTAAACTTGCCTGAAAATATTATAATGAGGTATGTATAAATGATTGTTATGAGGTAATGTCCAAAAAATTAAATTCTGTCAAATTAAAACAATGCGGGGAGGGATGTACATGGACGAAAAAAGACTGCGCGTATTAATTGCCTATGATGGATCTGATCTGGCCCTTGATGCAGTACGCTATGTGGGAAAAGTGTTTCCACCGAAAACAACAGACGTCGTACTGTTTTATGTGGGGAAAAACATTCCTAAATCGTTCTGGGCCATGGAAAAAGAACTGAATTTGAGCCTAATAAAGACCCCTGATGTAAGGGCCTCCATGGCTACCCAGGTCAAGGCCTTTAATGCCTGCCTGGATAAGGCCCAGACCATACTCATCGAGGCCGGGTTTCCTGCCACCTCCATTGAAAGAAAAGTCAAAAACATAATCCATGGCGTGGTGCGTGATCTTGTGGAGGAATCCATGCAGGGGTACAGTGCCGTTGTGGTGGGCCGCCGGGGACACAGCCGCCTGAAAGATATTCTTGCCGGAAATGTTCCCAATAAACTTTTGGATAAAATTAATAACATTCCCCTGATTGTCGTGGGGGGACTGCCAGACAGTAGAAATTTTTTAGTTGCCTTTGATGGCTCCAATACCATTATAAAAGCTGTGGACCACATCAAAAGGATGGTGGATGCCGCTGCATGTAAGGTGCTGTTATGCCATGTTTCAAAACTTCAGAAAAATACAAGTGACCTCGCCGAAACCGATGATATTGAAGCAAAACTAAATCATTCCCGACAGCAACTCATGGCTTCCGGATTTGCCGTTGACAGGGTGGCATGTGAAATTCTTGAAGGCAAGAAAAGCCTTACAGATGCCATCATTGAAAAGGTGGCGCAGGGCCAGTTTGGCACCGTTGTGGTGGGTAGAAGGGGGCTCAGTGCGTTAAAGGAACTGCTTGGGGGAAGGGTTGGGGAAAAAATATTTAAGTTGGCCCAGAATCTCACCGTCTGGGTGGTCAGGTAAAATATTAATCCATGAGTGACTCGGAAGGGCACTTTTCGCTTAAAAGTTGAATTATATCCATAATTAGAATTACTTTCAGTCAAGATTATCCCTTGACTTGATAAAAAAGGATATGGTACCAATATCACTTATCTGGTTTCCGTTTAGTATCTGATATCTTAGAATTCAGAAAAAACAAGAGCATTCATGGCTCAAACCAATATCGTTTATTCTTGGTTTGAGCCTTTTATTTTGCCTGGGCATTTATAAGAGAATCCCGGCAAACCAAGATGCACGTAGGGGTATAATTTATTTTTGCCCTGTGTTGTGGGTAAACCAAGAGGGGTTTTCAATGTTCGTTGGCCGTTATATATGATTTCCTTTTTGGGAACTGTATGCTTTTGGTATCATAAATGTTACGAGTTGATTTTGGGTGTCCTTCATATTCCCTCTAAAATAGTTGACATTTTTTTGAGGAGATTCCTAATTAAAATAAGGGAATATTTTGAATAACTGTTAACCAGTGAATGAAGGATGCCTGATTTTGCATGTTTTTCATGATAAACAATTAAATAAGGTTTTGGAGTAAAAAAACAAAATGGGTTTATTCAGGTTTAAAGGTTTCCCCGGCAAGGGGACGTTCCCCCATGGCATTCATCCACCTGATAACAAGTTCTTTTCCGCCGATAAAGCAATTGAGGTGTTACCAACACCTGCAAAAGTGGTCTTGCCGCTGCTACAGAATATCGGAGCACCCTGTGAGCCTGTTGTAAAATCAAAACAACAGGTCAGCGTGGGAGAACTTGTGGGCAAGGGTAAAGCTTTTGTATCGGCAGCCCTTCATTCCCCGGTGGCAGGCATAGTAAAAAAGCCTGTTATGGTGACATTGCCCAATGGGCGGCATATGAAAGCCATCCAGATAGCGGCGGATGAAGATCAAAATCCGGGACAGGCGCTCTGGGATAAGCTCCGCGCCAAGGACTGGCCCACGGATTGTATTTCCATTTATGATCCTGCTACCATATCCAAGGTGATCCACGATGCAGGTATTGTGGGGCTGGGCGGTGCGGCCTTTCCCACCCATGTCAAGATGATGCCCGATGAAAATAAAATGATCGACACCTTGATGATCAATGGGTGTGAATGTGAGCCCTTTCTGACGCCGGATTACCGTCTCATGATGGAAGCCCCCGGGGCCATCGTCACCGGTGCCCTTCTGGCGGGTCGGGCCATCTCTGCCAAGGAGATCATCATCTGTGTGGAGGATAACAAACCCCTTGCCATTGAAAGGCTTCGTCAAATAACGGCACAGACCGTGATCCGGGTGGCAGTGGTTCAGACCAAATATCCCCAGGGAAGTGAAAAACAGTTGGTAAAATCCGTGTTGGATTTGGATGTGCCCCTGGGTGGTCTTCCCTCTGATGTGGGTGTGGCCATGAGTAATGTGGGCACCATTGCCGCCATTGGCATGGCGGTTATTAAAGAGGAGCCCTTGACCCACCGAGTCATCTCCGTTTCCGGCGGCGGCATTGCCACCCCCAAAAATCTGTTTGTTCCCATTGGTATCAGCATCAGGGAGTTGATTGATTACTGCGGTGGTCTGACAACGGATGCAGTCCGGGTGGTATCTGGTGGACCCATGATGGGATTTTCATTTTCCGACTTGGATACCCCGGTGACCAAGGGTACCAGCGGCATCACCGTGTTAACCCATGAGGATGTGGCAAGGGAAAATGAAACCTCCTGTGTGCGGTGCGGCCGATGTGTGGACGCCTGTCCCATGAATCTGGTTCCCACCAAACTTGCCATGGCCTCCCGGTACAAAGATCCTGCCCTGGCGGTTAAATACAATATCAATGCCTGTTTTGAATGTGGTTCCTGTACGTATGTCTGCCCGGCCAATATTAAACTTGTCCAGCTGATTCGTACCGGAAAACAGCAGGTTGCGGCGATGAATAAATAAATTTTATTCATCGTTGGTTTTATAATTAAGGAGTGATTAACGTGTCTGAAAAAAATGAAATTTCAGGGCAGGGCATGGCCAGCGAAACCGTTGCTATCCATGTTGCCCCTTCACCACACCTGTCGGATCAAACGTTTACGACCCGGCGGATGATGACCGATGTGCTCATTGCCCTTTTGCCGCTCATGGTCATGTCTGTTTATGTGTTTCGTATGTTTGCCGTCACACAGTTGGCAATCTGCGTGGTGGCCTGCCTGGCGGCTGAATTTGTCTTTGTGAAAATGAGAAGTAAACCGGTGACCTTGAATGACTTTTCTGCGGTGGTCACGGGTGTGATCATTGCGCTTTCCCTGCCGGGAACCGCCCCGTGGTATGTGGGGGTTCTTGCATCGGTGGTGGCCATTGGCATCGGTAAAACTATTTTTGGTGGCCTGGGGATGAATATTTTCAACCCGGCCATGGTGGGCCGGGCCTTTGTCATGATCGCCTTTGCCAGTGCCATGGGAGCGTCTGCCTACATTAATGCCGACGGCACCATTGATGCCATGTCCATGGCAACCCCGCTTACCGCCTTTAAACAAGGTGGGGTGACCACCGCCATTCTGGACCTTTTTGTGGGGGTAACCAACGGTTCACTGGGAGAGACCAGCGCCTTTGCCTGCCTTTTGGGGGGGGGCTATCTGCTCTATAGAAAAACGGCCTCCTGGGAAATCCCTGCAGGCATTCTTTCTGCTGTTGTTGTCATCTCTTTCCTGGCTGATATGTCCGGTGGCTTTGGGGGGCGTTTTGTCCTGCATCAGCTCTTTGGTGGTGCTCTTTTATTTGGCGCCTTTTTCATTGCCACAGACCCGGTTTCAAGCCCTGTTACCCCAAAGGGGAAATGGATTTTCGGCATGGGAACGGGCTCTTTGATCATGGTGATTCGTCTTTTCAGCGGGTATCCCGAAGGCGTGATGTTTGCCGTGCTTCTCATGAATGCCATGACCCCGTTGATCAACAGATGGACCATTCCAAAACCCACCGGGGTGGCATGATCTCCTGGAAATGCTGAGATTTCTTTACACGACACGACCGCTTTTTGCAGGCTAATCTTATGGCAAACAAAAATTTTGCGAAACAAGTTGTAATGGCAGAAACTTACAACGACAACAATTTGCAATGGCGGTGATCAGAAATTTCAAATTCTTTCAATTGCCCTTGGGGCATGTAAGGTAATTAAGACTTATGGATGATACAACATCAGAAAAAAGGGAGCGATTTCAGAATAACAATCTGCTCCAGGCATGGTTGGTACTGACCCTTGCCTTGATTTTTGGTATAGCGCTGGCAGGGGTCCAGGCAGCCCTGGGACCTAAGATTGAAGCCAACAAGATAAAAGAGACCATGGAAAGGGTACCCGAAGTGGTACTGGGAGTTGAAGCCGCCCAGAAACTTATGGCTTCCGGGGAGACCCTTAATATCCAATCCAGAATCATTGAAGTGGATAAAAAGGATAAAAAGAAATTCTACACGGTGTACGAGGCCAGGTTCCAGGATAATGCCATTGCCGGTTGGGTGGCCAAGGCCGGTGGACAGGGATATGCCGACAAGATAGAACTTCTTGTGGGCATTGATGCCCTGGCAGAGCACATCACCGGGCTTTTTATTCTGGACCAGAAAGAGACCCCAGGTCTTGGGAATAAAATTTCAGATACGGTGTGGCGGGATCAATTCATTGATAAGCCTACAGCCAGTTCTCTGGTGGTGGTAAAGGATAAATCCCAGGGAGCGAGCAACATTGATGCCATCTCAGGTGCCACCATCTCTTCAGTGGCCGTGTGTGGCATCATCAACCAAACCGTTTCCGATATTGGACCCAAACTTACTTCAACCCAAAAAGAATAACAGATAAAGGGAAATGACCAATGGCTGATCAACCAACCGCTCTGGAGAGATTTATCCAGGGCATACTGCCTGAAAATCCCGTCTATCGCCAGCTGTTGGGGCTGTGTCCCACCCTGGCGGTGACCAACGGTATGAAACCGGCGATGACCATGGCTTGTTCGGTGGCCTTTGTGCTGCTGTGTGCCAATATTGTCACAAGCCTCATCCGGGGACTGTTGAAGCCCCATCTTCGTATTGTTGTCTTTACGCTGACTATCGCCACCTTTGTAACAATTGCGGATCGGGTCCTTGCTGCCTATCTTTACCAGATGAGCAAAACCCTTGGGCCCTACATTCCGTTGATTATTGTTAACTGCCTTATCATCTGCCGATGTGAGGTTTGTGCCTCAAAACAGAGTGTGTTTACGGCGGCTTCCGATGCCGTGGGACAATCCATCGGTTTTGGTCTTGCCCTGGGCAGTATTGCCGTGGTGCGTGAGCTTCTTGGAACAGGCGGTTTGTTTGGTATTCCAATACTGCCTGCCGCATGGCCCGACTGGGTTATCATGGTGCTTCCCCCTGGTGCATTCATCACCCTTGGACTTCTTCTGGGCTGCGTGAACTGGCTGGAGATGCGCAGGAGCTAAAACGCCGGCAATGAAGTGGCTGGATCTGCTGTTTTTCTGTATAATAAATATTTTTTATCCCATGGAATATCCCCTGTGGATGTCACATGGGCGCTGAAAACAGATGAACTATCGGCTCCATCCCCTTGAACCGGATCAACAGATGGATTTTTAACTGGAAAGGTTGTTATGAATTATCTTATCGATATTCTGCTCATAGCACTGAGTGCCGCTGTTATAAACAACTTTGTGCTATATTATTTTGTGGGGATCTGTCCCTTTATCGGCGTCTCCAAAAAGGTGGACATGGCCTTTGGTATGGGTTGTGCCGTTACTTTTGTTATTTGTATTGCTGCATTTCTCAGCTGGAGCATCACCACCATGGTGCTGATTCCCGGTGCCCCGATCTCCTCTTTTTTTGGCGGTTTTTTTCTGTCCGCAGAAGCCGCATCAAAAATTGATCTCACGGTGTTGAGTTATATTGTGTATATCTTTGCCATTGCCTCTTCTGTGCAGTTTGTGGAGATGTATGTGCGAAAATTTTACCCCTCACTGTACAACTCCTTCGGGGTTTTTCTGCCACTGATCACCACCAACTGTGCCATTTTGTTTGCCTGCTTGACCATCATGGCCAATGTGGCTGGTGTGGACAATCCCCAGGATGCCTGGGATCTGGGTCGAGCCCTTGTGCTTGCCCTGTTTGGTGGCATTGGATTTACCATTGCCATTGTGATCATGTCCGGTATTAGGGAAGAGATTGAACTATGTGATATCCCAAAACCCTTCCAGGGCGCTGCCATCACCATGATCATTGGTGGTATTCTGGCCCTGGCATTCATGGGATTCACCGGTGTTGATTCCGGTATCAGAAAAGCCATTACCCCAACCCCTGCCGATGGGACGGTCGCTGTCATGACCCTTGATCATGACCCTGTCCGCCCCTGGGATGCCAGGGTTATTGTGAAGGAGATGAGGTTGTCATGATTGGAATCGTCACCATTGGAATTGCTGCCGGAACCATGCTGTTCATGGCAGTTGTCATGTCGTATATTCTTGGCTGGGCCAATAAAAAGTTTCATGTGGAAGTGGACCCCCGGGTGGAGGCTGTCACAGAAGCCCTTCCCGGTGCCAACTGTGGTGGTTGCGGTTTCATTGGCTGCAGTGACTATGCTGTGGCCATTGTGGCCAATAATGCCCCGGTGAACAAGTGTCCTGTTGGCGGAGCTGGCTGTGCCGCAGACCTTGCCTCCATCATGGGGGTGGATGTGGGAGAGGCCGTGCCTTCAAGAGCTGTGGTTCATTGTGGCGCTCACACCGACGATAAGGCAGGAAAGTCTGAATATCGTGGAGAACCTCGGTGTGCGGCTGCCCATCTGGTGGCCGGTATCCAGGACTGTACCTTTGGATGCCTGGGATTTGGTGATTGCGTGGTGGCCTGTAAGTACGATGCCATCCATGTAAATGACGGCCTTGCCACCGTGGATTATAATAAATGTGTGGGATGTGGTGCCTGCGTTAAAGCCTGTCCTCGGATTATCATATCCATGGCTGATTTTAATGAGGACAAAGTGCCAGCCATTCTCTGCTCCAACCGGGACAAGGGAAAGGATGTGACCAGTGCATGCACTGTGGGATGCATGGGGTGTAAGGCATGCACTAAGGTTTCAGACATTATCACCATGTCAGGGGATCTGGCCATCTTAGATGCATCTGCTTACACCTACGAAAAGGTGGAAGGTGCAGAAAAAGCCGTTGAAAAATGTCCCAAAAATACCATTGCTTTTATTGGTAAATAAGGGATACCCATTCGTTCTGGTAGTTTCAACTGCCATTGCGGTACAGCACTAAAACACCGATAACAGAGCCCATCCCTCGTCGGGGCGGCATAGTACCATTTTTAATTTTTCGTTGTGGTAGGTGGTTACTGCCATGTATGT
>JASFYZ010000361.1:0-3876 GCA_045046665.1 Desulfobacterium sp. | reverse complement strand
ATCAATGGCGCGTAACGTGCTGAATTTACGTTGAGCGAAACCGTAAATTTGCAGTTTGGAAAACCATCAAGTGTCATCATTAGAATTGCTGTTTAATATTTTATTCAATGATCAGGCTTTTTGGGCATTCTTTATATCACACCCAAAATACCTGATGCTTTTTGGATTAAGAGACTGTAATATTTTCTAAATCCAGGGGTTTGCAAGTTTTCAAGGGACAGGTAACGCAATCTCCTTTGTCATGGATGGCCTTGTGGATGTGAAACAGGGCCGTTCCTGATTCTGAATAGATGTTTTCTTCTCCGATTTTCTGAATCAGATTGGTACGGGTGATAACATCAAGCGCACGTTCCTTGAGACCACAGAATGAAATATCCCGACCACTGCCCCTCACGGTATCAATGAGAGTGGATAACGCATCTTCTCCGGAGGCATCCACATCGTTGATGCCGCTTGATTCGATGAGCACATGGAGAAGATCCGGTTTTTCTGCAATGTACTCCAATACCTTATCTTCAAGGTAAGTGGCATTGGTGAAGATCAATGCACCGTCAAATCTCACCACGGCAATGTGATCACAGGATTTGAGACCGCATTTGATGGCACTTTTCAGGGTGTTGTCACTGGACATGGATAACAGAGCAACCTTGGGGCGCAGATTTTTGTATATGAACAGAAAAAAGGTTAAGGCCACACCCACCATGATGCCCTCTTCAAGATGGGGCGCAAAATACAGGGTGCATACAAAGGAGATGACAGAAATTATGCCATCGGAACGTTTGGCTTTCCAGGCATGGACAAATCCTTTGGTGTTGATGAGACCCATAACCGCCATCATGATGACAGCCGCCAGAACCGCCTGGGGAAGATGATAAAGAAGCGGGGTGAAAAACAGAAGGGTCAGGGCCACCATGACACTGGTAATAACCGAAGAGACACCGGTGACGGCATTGGCCTGGAGGTTCACCGCAGAACGGGAAAATGATCCGGATACGGCATAACTCTGTCCAAAGGAACCGATGATGTTGGCAAGTCCCTGGCCTATGAGTTCCTGGTTGGGGTCCAGCTTTTGTCCTGTTTTGGCAGCCATGGATTTGGCAATGGCAATGGCTTCCATGAAGCCGAGAAGTGAAATAATTATGGCATAGGGGAATAACTGCAAAAAGACTGCCAGATAGGAGGTGTTTTCCGGTGCCTTGGGAATGCCCACCTTAAGTCCCTTGGGAATATCGCCCACAACGGCACCGCCACCGATCATCTTTAATTTTTCAAAATCCAGGTGCTTGTTACTGATTTTGATACGCCATTTTCTTCCATCGGTTTCAGCGTTGTCTGGAAGGGCGGGCCCCACATAAAATGTCGGTGTGTCGCCACTGTCCTTTGCCGCTGAAAAGTGGATTAACCTGAGCATTTCTCGTTTTTCATGGGCCATAGCCTTGGTATGATCAATTTTTGACTGGAGGACGGCCAGTTGATGATTAATATCAATCTCTCTGTCCGATATAACATGATCGCCATTGGCCTTGGACTCTTCCTTGGCGGCCTTCATCTCATTGTTTAAAATGGCACGTGCTTCACCCAGTGTTTCAATTTGAGCGATTTCATGGTTGAACTCGTTGAGGGTCTTTACAATTTCAGGATTTTTAATCTGGGTAATGGGGACAAAGGTGTCATTGTTAAAGTGGGTAAAATAAGACAATACGGTGGTAACGAGTACCGCCACCAGCACATTGGGGATTTTGGGATTGTAGCGTCTCAATACAACCATGATGACAATGGCCAGAATCCCCATGCCAAGGGTGGTGAAATGGGTGTAATGCATGGCTGACTTGCACACGTTAATAATTGTCTGGTAGTGGTGGCCTGCTTTATCCACATATACGCCGAATAGTTTGGAAAACTGTGAAGAGGCAATGACAATGGCGGCGGCATTGGTAAAGCCGTTCACCACCGGGTGGGAAAGAAGATTCACCACAAGTCCCAGACGGAAGACGCCCAGAAAAAGCTGGAATGAGCCCACCGTAAATGCCAGAATAATGGAATAGGCAATAAACTGAGTGCCTCCCGCCGTGGCAAGGGGTTCAAGGGAGGCTGCCGACATAAGCGAGACTACGGCAACGGGTCCTGTCGCCAGCTGACGGCTGGAGCCGAACAGGGCCGCCACCATGGGGGGTAAAAATGCGGCATAAAGGCCATAATATGCAGGCAGTCCTGCCAGTTGGGCATAGGCCATGGATTGGGGAATAAGGACCATGGCAACGGTGATACCCGCCACCACATCCAATTTCATTTTGTCCCCATCATAGTCCTTGAACCAGAGCAGAAACGGAAAAAATTTTGTCAACATGAATCATCATCTCCCTTTGTTAAAATGAATTTTTAAGGCTAAAAAAATATTTTTGACAGTATGTTACATGTGGTCTGTCCACCACTTATTATCTAATTGCGGTCATGTCCGTCACCGACACAACAAAGATAGAAAATGGAATCATGCCGCCCCCGCCGGGGGCCCTGTTGTCGGTACTTTAATGCGGTGTTTTCTTATAAAATACATGGCAAAAAAATTTACCACAACAAAGATTGAAGCTCCAATCATCGTAGCATCTTAAACGGAGTTTCATATAAAAAAAAATCTGATCCCCCGGTTTATCCATTGTGGCGTCAATGAAAATTACGTCGATGGAATCCTATGTGATCAGAATTTAAAGTAATACAGCTAAAAATTAATATATGAGCGGAGTTTTTTTGTCAATGGCAACCCTGAAAAGCGGGTAATTCTTATTTTGGTGATTCAGGTTTAGGGGGCATGGAAAGTGGCGATAGGCGTATGTTATGGGAGTCTGATATCTTTGACAGGCTGTGTAGCAGGGGGATATTGAAGTGATGGAGGGCAGACTTCTCCGGCAAGGGAGAATCCGTTGCCGAAGAAATTCATGGGGGTCGGGTTAATCCGAGTATTGAACTCTGAGTACTTTTTTGTCCAGTTTGCCAACACCGGTTTTGGCAATCTCATCCACAAAGATTACTTTATCAGGTACGCCATATTTGGGAATTACTCCCTTTGTATAGGCGTCCATGAATATTTTTTTCATCTTCTCTTCCAGGCCGTCAGACGGGGTATCTGCTTTGAGTACAACCAATACAATGGGCCGTTCACCCCATTTTTCATCGGCTACGCCAATGGCAGCTGCTTCACTCACCGCCGGATGCTGGCTGATGATGTCAATCAAGGCCTCTTCATCCCAGTCTTTCATGTGGGGTTTAATGTGGGCCATGGTGAGAAGGGGGCAGGTCTCTGACATGCCATAGGCGGAATACAGGTTGATCTTATGTTTCAGTGCGGTGGTACACAGCCCCTTGGGCAGGGCAGAGCCGCCAATGACCACTTTCCATTGGGAAAGATCCACCTTGTCAGCCACGGGTGAGTTCACCAGCATATGAATGATGGTGGGAACACAATGGGAAAAGGTGACCTTTTCTCCCACCACCAGCTTTAAAATCATTTCCGGCTCATATCTTCCGGGATAGACCTGTCTGTTGCCAAGCATGGTGAACAGATAGGGCATTCCCCAGGCATGGACATTGAACATGGGGGTGAGTGGCATATAGACATCCTTTGATGTCATCACCGCCTGGGAGTCAATGGCGCATAATCCGGTCATCAGTCCAAAGGTGTGCAATACCAGTTGGCGATGGCTGAAATAAACCCCCTTGGGATTGCCGGTGGTGCCGGAGGTATAAAAGGTGGTGGCCATGGCATTTTCATCAAAATCTGGGAAATCATAGCCTTCTTTGGCGCTGGTGACCATGTTTTTGTAGGTGTCCCGGTCTTGTCAAGAGAATAATGTTTACTTTTGTGAGCAGCTTAAATCTTTA
>JASFYZ010000360.1:0-9478 GCA_045046665.1 Desulfobacterium sp. | reverse complement strand
AAAAACGATTCAGAAAAGAGCTGATGAAACGGCAGACGGAAATTGAAGAGAAAAATATTATCCTGGAAGGGCAGACCGGTGAGTTAAGGCGGCTGAGCGCCATTAAGGATGATTTTTTGGCCATGACCACCCATGAGTTGAGAACCCCGCTCCACGGAATGATCGGCATTGCAGATTCCCTGATTGAAGATTCCTCAAATCCCTTGTCTTCTGCGGTTAAATCAGACCTCCAAATAATCGTATCCAGTGGCATGCGACTCTCCAATCTGGTGAACGATCTGCTGGTGGCATCCAAGCTTAAACAAAAAGAAATCAAACTTCATCTGCGCCCCCTTGATCTGGGTAGAATTGTGGAACTTGTTCTGGACATCCATCGGCCGTTGATCCAGAATTCTCAGCTGACCCTTGAAAACCGGATTCCCGACAGAACCTTTGTTCTGGCGGACGAGGAACGGCTACAGCAGATTTTTCACAACCTCATCGGCAATGCCGTTAAATTTTCCGATGCGGGAAAGATCGTTGTGTCGTCTGAAATCAAGAGCCGGGTTGAGATACGTGTTTCAGACACTGGCATCGGTATTGAAAAAGATAAGATGGAGACAATTTTTTTACCATTTGAACAAGTGGATTATTCGGCAACCCGCCAATACCCGGGAACGGGTCTGGGATTATCCATTGCCCGGCAGTTGGTGAGTCTACACGGCGGGGAGATTGGGGTGGAGAGTAAAACTGGCAGGGGATCCGTTTTTACCTTCACCCTGACCGTATCGCCGGGTCCGCCTGCCGAAGCCACCCTGCCGGTTGCAAAAAAAATAGAAGTTGCTCCGCCATCAGTGGATTTGCCAGCTTTAGAAGAGAAGACGGAAGGGGTTCCGGAAATCGTTGTGGTGGATGATGATCCGGTTAATCTCCATATTGTATCCCGACAATTGAGCATGTCCGGGTACCGGCCCGTCACCTTTACCGCGGGTCCCCTGGCCGTGGATTATATATTTAAAAACAAACCCTGCATGGTTCTGCTGGATCTTATGATGCCGGAAATGGATGGCTTTAGGGTCTGTGAGATTCTTCGAGAAGCCTATGGGATGGACCAACTGCCTATTATCCTGCTCACTGCCAGAAATCAGGTTACGGATCTGGTCCAGGGTTTTGCCGGAGGGGCCAATGATTATGTGACCAAACCCTTTTCAAAAAAAGAACTCATTGCCAGGATTGAGACGCAATTGCGGTTATTGGCGGCCAAGGACCGTCTGGTCAACCTTCGAAGGTTCATGAACCGCATCGAGACCTATGTGGATACGGATCAGCTTTTCAAAGAGGTCTTTAATGCCATCACCAGGGAAGCGCCGTTTCAAAACGGCATACTTCTGTCCAATGAAAAAATCATGGACACAGCTGGCAGGGGGAAGGATTTTGCCAAGATTTTTCCGGAGTTGGTCCTGAATATGAAGGGTACGGATATGGAAAACAGTGACGGCAAGATCTCAATCATGACGGACAAGGGCACCCAGTGGATCTCCATCCAGGTCCGGGGCATGGAACGCTACCAGATCGTTGTGCAGCCTGACACGCCTCCGGCCCGTGAAAATCTGGAATATGTTCGCAATCTGATCACCCAGGTGCGGATCATCCGCAGGGGGATCACCCGGTTCTCATTTGATCCCAACCTGTCAAAGGAGATATATACCATTGGTTCCATGTTACACCAGATTTTATATGTTCAGGCGGCAAAGCAATACTGCATTGTACACACCGAGAACGAGACTATTGAGCTGAGGCTGTCTCTCAAAGAGATCTCGCTGCGGTTCAATGATGATCAATTGCTCCAGGTCCATAGATCTTATCTGGTTAACCCGGAACATGTTACTTCCATAAATTTGACCAAAAACAAGGGGGTACAGATCTCCCTTAGTCGGGGTCAGGTTCCGGTGGGAGGCAGTTACAGGTCAACTATTTCCAATGCTTTTCCCGGTCGCGTCCCGCTTTCAGATTAATTTACTTCCGGGTAATCCGAAATTTCGTTCCATACTTCGCTCATTTCATCATATCTGCATGAAATTAAAATATCATATTAATAATAAGTGCTTATACCTAAAAAATGGTTGAAATATCCTCGCTTTGGTTCCAGACCCCTGGGGGTTTAGAAACATTTGGGTTGAGATAGTTTCTTATTGAATTCAATCTCTCTAATTACAACTTTCCAAAACGTTCGTTAGTCGGTTAGAGGCATTTCAATAAACATATCATAATTGGGGATACAGCTTATGTTATGGACGGGATTATCGCCGGATGAAGCAAGGACATATCTGGAAGAAAAAGACAAATCCAAGCGAGACAAGAGAATGACACTGGCAGAGGCCGTTAAGACCTTTGTAAAGGATGGCGACAACATCGGTGTCGGTGGCTTTGTAAACAGCCGCCAGCCGGTTGCCATTACCCATGAAATTATCCGGCAGGGGAGAAAAGACCTTATTCTTTCCTTTCAGTCTGCAGGCCTTGTGCCGGATTATCTGCTCGGGGCAATGGCCCTGAAGCCGGATCATCTATCAGTTCAACGCATGGAATTCGCCTACTGCGGCCATGAATATGCCGGTACCTCATCCATGCTGAGGTATATGACGGAAAATGAAAAAATATTTGTCGAAGACTGGACCAACTTCAGTATGTCCGCTCGATTCAAAGCCGCTGCCATGGGTCTTCCGTTTATTCCTATTCGCAGCGGTCAGGGCAGCGATATAGAAAAGTGTAATCGTTCCCAGGTCATCCAATGTCCGTTTTCCGAACGGGATATCCTGCTGATACCGGCCTGCCACCCGGATGTGGGCATTCTTCATGTCCAGGAGGCTGATATCTACGGAAACTGCCGGATCAAAGGACAAACTTTTACCTGCCCTGAAATCGCCATGGCCTCAAAAAATGTGATTGTGACCTGTGAAAAACTGGTAGACCATGAGATCATCGCCATGAATCCCACCGAGACATCCATTCCCTTCTTTGCCGTGGATGCCGTTATTGAAGTGCCCTTCGGGTGTTATCCAACGGTGTGTCACGATGTCCATTATTATGACAAACTTCACCTGGAGCATTTCAAGAGCCTGACGGATGCCTTTCGCAAAGGAGACCGGGAGGGCTTGGCCAACTATTACGATGCCAATATTTTCGGAGTGGCCGATACGGATGAATTCATCTCTCAGATACCCTATTCTCAATTGAAATATGCCCGGCAGACCGAATCAAGAAATCTGGAATTGCAAACGCATTTAACACCGCCTAAGCATGATCAATATCTTCGCCAATTAAATTTGGCCTTAAATCTTAAGAAATTAACAGGGTTTCAGGAGATATCATAATGGGTTATGCAACAGACTATTCGCCCGGTGAAATGATCGTAACCGCCGGTGCCAGACAACTTGAAAACAACAAGGTGATTTTTGCGGGAACCGGATTGCCCATGGTGGGGATCACCCTGGCCCAATTAACAAACGGTCCGGGAATAATTCCGGTATTTGAAGCAGGTGCCGTGGGACCGACATTGGACCGGGGTCTGCCCCTGTCCGTGGGAGATTCTCGAACCACAAGCAAGGCAAATTATATCCAGGGATTAAATTCCGCCTTTGAATTGACCCAGAGGGGCTTTATCGATATTGGCTTTATCGGAGGTGCCGAGGTTGACCCCTATGGCAATTTAAATTCCACCATGATTGGAAACTTTCCGCAAGATTATATGAAACCGGTGGTGAGGCTGCCCGGCAGCGGCGGGGCCGGAGATATGTCCTGTTCCTGTACCTATACAATACTCATTGTTCAGCATGAAGCCCGACGATTTGTGGAAAAACTTCAGTATTGTACCAGCCTCGGTCATATGGATGGATCAAAAGATGTCAGACAAAAAGCCGGATTGCAGGGGAAAGGCCCCAAATGGGTCATCACAACCAAGGCCCTGATGGGGTTTGATGACGACACCAAACGGATGAAAATCCTGGCAACCATGCCCGGAGAAACCGTGGAAAGTGTACAGGATGCCACAGGATTTGAACTCATGGTGGATGAGGATGTGTATGAATTCGAGCCGCCCACCACAGAGGAGATTCGCCTGATCCGGGACGTCATCGATCCCACCCAAATTTTTTGCAAACGGTGAAAACCGGGCGTTGTAATGTGTGAGCCCAGTGCCATTATGAATGAAATCAACAAGAAAAGGACGGGTTGTTACTATGGGAGTGATAGCAGACAAGATCAAGGACCTTTGTGAGCGGGAAAAAAAGATCCTTGGCATGGGGGGCGAAAAAGCCCTTGCAAAGCGACGTGAAAGGGGAAAACTCAATGCCAGGGAGAGGCTGGACCTTTTATTTGACAAAGGGACCTTCCGGGAGATGGATATGTTTGTTACCCACCGGTGTACCAATTTTGGCATGGAAAGCAAAGAGATTCCTGCCGACGGTGTTGTAACCGGCCATGGCAAGGTCGACGGTCGTATTGTCTTTGCCTATTCCCAGGATTTTACCTCAAGGGCCGGAAGCATGGGGGAAATGCAGGCCAAAAAGATCTGCAAGGTCATGGACATGGCCATGAAGGCCGGTGTGCCTGTGGTGGGCATCAACGATTCCGGTGGAGCCAGGATCCAGGAGGGGGTGGATGCCCTGTCCGGATATGGCGAAATTTTTTTCAGGAACGCGTCGGCTTCCGGCGTGATCCCCCAGCTTTCCGCCATCATGGGACCCACCGCCGGTGGGGCTGTCTACTCCCCGGCCATGACTGACTGGATTTTTATGGTCAAAGACACCAGTTACATGTTCATTACAGGCCCCCAGGTGATCAAGTCTGTTACAGGGGAGGAGATCAGCCAGGAAGACCTGGGCGGTGCCATGACTCATAACGAAAAGAGCGGAGTGGCCCAGTTTGCCTGCGAGTCCGACCAGGATGCCCTTGAAAAAATGCGGCAACTGCTCTCCTATCTTCCCTCCAATAATATGGAGGATCCGCCGTTCAAGGAGACCGGGGACGATCCCCAACGCATGGCACCTGAACTTGACACCCTGATTCCGGATAACCCTAATCAGAGTTACGATATCAAGGATGTGATCACCTCCATCGTGGACAACGGGGAGTATTATGAGCCCCACGAGTACTTTGCCAAGAATATTGTTATCTGCTTTACAAGGCTCAACGGTCGGGTCCTGGGCATCATCGCCAACCAGCCAAATTATCTTGCAGGGTGTCTTGATATCGACGCCTCGGACAAGGCAACAAGGTTCATTCGATTCTGCGACGCCTTTAACATCCCCATGCTCACCATCGCCGACGTACCCGGTTATCTTCCCGGAAGCGACCAGGAGTGGAGCGGGATTATCCGCCACGGGGCCAAGCTACTCTGGTGCTATTCCGAGGCCACGGTACCCAAGCTGTTGCTTATCACCCGCAAGGATTACGGCGGATCATACCTTGCCATGTGTTCCAAACATCTTGGCGCGGACATGGCCTTTGCATGGCCAAGCGCCCAGATCGCGGTGATGGGGGCAGCAGGGGCTGCCAATATCATCCATGCAAGGGAAATCAAGGGATCCGATGATCCTGTTGCCAGACGGGCCGAGAAGATCCAAGAGTATGAAGAGCTCTTCGCAAATCCCTATTGCGCAGCGAATCGGGGTTTTGTAGATGCGGTTATTCGACCTGCCGAGACCCGGGCCCGTTTGGTGGATGCCCTGGAGGCGTTGGGTACCAAGCGCGAGATGAGACCTGCAAAAAAACATGGAAACATTCCGGTATAAGGTGGGAAAATGGACATGAAAAAAATGGCCGCCGCAACAGCTGCGGTAATGACCTATGTAAAAACCCAGGAGGAGGCCGCCTGTTTTAGTTTGTCCCAAGGCGAGACTCCGGGTGCGGCATTGGGCCAAACAGGTCCGCTTCCGGCCGTGTGTATCAACACTTGGGGGATGGCAGGCAGGGGTGATCAGATGCAGGGCAGAAGCCTGATGCAGATGGGTGTTTTTAGATAGCATGCAGGTCACCAGGGTTGCTAATCCTGCAACGTGATAATGAATAGCCAATGGCTACAAAATATTGATTAGGAGAGCATAATGAGTGAACACGGCAGAATAAATATGTGTGAGATTAATTGTGAAAAAGAGAGGCCCAAGGCCAAACATCCTCTGATGATCGAGGATCTTTCCCTCAGGGACGGGCACCAGTCCCTGTTTGCAACAAGGGGAAGAACCGAGGACATGATCCCCATAGCTGAACGGATGGACGAGGTGGGGTTCTGGGCCATGGAAGTATGGGGCGGTGCCACCTTTGACACCATGCACCGTTTTCTCAACGAAGATCCCTGGGAGCGGATCAGGACCCTGAAACGCTACATCAAGAAGACCCCCTTTTCCATGCTGCTTCGAGGCCAGAACCTTGTGGGCTATCGAAACTATGCCGACGATGTTGTTAAGGCCTTTGTTAACCGGGCTGCTGAAAATGGCATGGACATTTTTCGCACCTTTGACGCTCTGAACGATTACCGGAATTTTGAAGCGGTGGCTCCGGTTATAAAAAGCTGTGGCAAACATTTCCAGGGATGTATCTGCTACTCCCTGACCGAGCCGAGGATGGGAGGCACCGTTTATACCCTGGAGTACTATATCAACAAGGCTAAAGTGCTTGTGGACATGGGTGCGGACAGCATCTGTATCAAGGACATGGCTGGCCTCATGGCTCCCTACGATGCCTTTGACCTTGTCAAGGCTCTCAAAGAGAACGTGGACATTCCCATCAACCTTCACTCCCACTTTACCTCGGGCATGGCAGCCATGACCCATCTCAAGGCAGCCGAGGCCGGTGTGGATATCCTTGATACCTGTCTGACCCCCTATGCCTACCGAACCAGCCATCCGGCTCTGGAACCCCTGGTGATGTCTTTGATCGGCACGGATCGGGATACGGGCTTTGACATCGAGACCCTGGCCTCTATTAATGAAACCCTGGAAAAAGAGATCCTTCCTAAGTATCGCCACCTTCTGGACGACAGCAAGATTTCAGTGATCGACATCAACGTGCTGCTCCACCAGACCCCCGGAGGAATGCTTTCAAACCTGGTAAACCAGCTCAAGGAGATGGACGCCCTTGACAGGATCGGCGAGGTGTATAAAGAGCTTCCCAGGGTAAGAAAGGAATTGGGACAGGTTCCCTTGGTGACTCCTACAAGCCAGATCGTGGGGACCCAGACCGTCAACAACGTGCTGTTCGATACCCCGGACGAGCGCTATAAGATGATTACGGGCCAGGTCAAGGATCTTTGCTATGGTCTCTATGGTAAAACCGCCATTCCCATTGATCCTGAAGTTCAGAAAAAGGCGCTCAAGGGATATGACAGGGGGGAAGAGCCCATTACCTGCCGGCCTGCCGAGGTGCTCAATGCTGAGCTTGAGGCTGCCAAAGCCGAGATCAAGGATCTTGCCGTGGATGAGGATGACCTCATCCTCTACACCCTCTTTCCTGTCACCGGCAAAAAGTTTCTCCAGCAAAAATATGGCAAAGAGGCGGTTCCCGAGAGCACTAAGACCATTACCCTGGAGGATGTCAAACGCCAGGACGATATTATAAAAAAAGCAAAAGCCGGAGAGTTGGTTGAACGTAAACTAAATGGCGAGTTACCGGAAAAGTCAGAGTGCTTAAGGACCTTTAATGTCTTTGTGGATGAAGACTGTTTCGAGGTTGGGGTCGACGAGGTCGGCGGTGCGCCGGTCATCGCCTATGCCCAGCCAGCCCAGGGAACTCAGGTTCCGCCACCGCCTCCGGTTGCTGCCGCTCCAGCGCCTGCACCCAAGGCAGCTGCACCCAAAGCCGCCCCGGCACCCAAGGCCGCAAAGCCAGCAGCCTCAACGGGTGAAGGTGTCCAGGTAACGGCTCCCATGCCCGGCATGATCATAAAATACGAGAAAAATGTGGGCGATACCGTGAAAAAGGGTGACACCGTTGTGATACTTGAGGCCATGAAGATGGAAAATGCCCTGCCAGCTCCGGCCGACGGGGAGATTACGGCCCTTAATTTTGGATCAGGGGATTCCGTGGCCAAGGGGGATGTCCTTGCCGTAATAGAGTAAAAAACGCTTATTTTTACGGTATCTTTCATATTCCCTGAAAAGTGGTTGACACTTTTTAGGGGATATTCCCAAAAAATAAGGGAATATTTTGAAAAAGTGTCAATCCGTGAATAAAGGATACTGTTTTTTTTCGCCGAATGTATTCGGTTAATTTACAATTAAGGACCGCAGATGAAATAAATTGGACAGAAATAGCGCAGACCAATCTATAAAATCGGGTACTTCATCTACAAGGCGCATTAAAGGTTTGATAGAGGCCTATTTGGCCTTTGATGTAACGCAGTAGATGGGCCAAAAGATAAGTTGTTTCGTTCAAGTTATAAAATTTGCGGTCCTAAACCTTAGGGGGAATGATGTCTGAGCAGCAAACATTAGCTAATCCGGGAGTAGTAGGTTTGGCAGGATTTGGTTTAACCACACTGATTCTTCAAATTCACAATCTTGGTCTTTGCGGTATTGGGCCGGTTCTTGCCTTAGCGTTGGTGTTCGGCGGCGCTGCACAATTAATTGCGGGTTACCAGGAGTTTAAAGTTGGCAATAATTTTGGATACAGTGCCTTTTGCGCCTATGGTTCCTTTTGGATCTCAATGGGCATTATCTGGCTTTTGAATCATTTTGGCATTTATGAGCTCAGTCGTACCGACGTGGGATGGTTTCTTGTGGGCTGGACCCTGTATACTGCCATTATGTGGATACCTGCCATGAGAATTCATGGGATGATGGGGCTGACCTTTACCCTTCTGCTCATCGGTTTTATTCTCCTGGACCTGGGACATTTCGGTTTCCCAGGGTTGATCAAGGTTGCGGGTGTTGAATTGATATTTTGCGCTTTAAGTGCCTGGTACATTATGGCCCATATAATTTATGCCCAGGTTTTTGGCCGGGATGTTCTTCCTGTGGGTAAGCCATGGATTAAATAGCGAAAACCTATCTGAGTGGGTAAATATTCGGGCAGCACTCCATATTCGCCCATTTTGGCCTGCTCACATAGCATTCGTATGATAGGCAGTCCCCAAATAGATAAATATGGGGCACTGGCCAAACACTTACATTGCCAATTCGAATATTTACCTGAGTGGTGCCGTTGGTTGCCATTCAGACATCATGAAAAAACAATTGTTAGTAACTATTTTATACATAATGTAACAGGAGAGCAAATGAAGGTATTAAAAATCGATCACCTGGGAATTGCGGTAAAGAGCATTGAGAACGGTAAAAATTTCTGGTCAGACGTTTTGGGGATGGAATTCGCGGGAAGTGAAACCGTGGAAGCCCAGAAGGTGACGACTGCGTTTTTCCCCGTGGGGGAAAGTGAAATTGAGCTTCTGGAATCCACGGCCCCGGATGGCCCTGTAGCCAAATACATAGATAAAAAAGGCGAGGGCATG
>JASFYZ010000359.1:0-6762 GCA_045046665.1 Desulfobacterium sp. | reverse complement strand
AAAATCGCTATCGCAACCTGTTACTCCTTCGGCCCATCACGTCGGTGGAAAAAACCGGTGACTATGAAGTCCGCTTCAACCTGGATCACCCCTGGTTTTGGACTTCACCCCCCCTTCTCTCCCAATGCGGCTTCGACTGAGAACTTTATGGCACAATTTCATGTGATTGTGCTTTTCCTCTCCCCGGCTCCAACCCGATAGACAGGGGCTCATGAACAGGTGTCGGTAAAAGGTGTCGGGAATGGCATCGTTGAGCTCTTTTTGCCACAGGGGAGGGGAGGCTGAAAATGGCACACAGGGGGATAAATACCTGGTTCTCTGCCCGGCACCTCAAAGAGTTCCAGTGCTTCCACGGACATATTGGCAAAGGGTATACTTTTTAACCGTTTCAGACCGATGGGGCTTCCGGTGAGTTCACAATATCCGAACTGGCCGGTGTTCATGCGTTTTAAGGCGTCATTAATCTGGTTGAGCCGCTGGCTGTAGCGATCGTAATTGCTAAGGTTCCGATCCATATCCATGTAAAAATTGCTTCGATCAATAATATCTGCCGGGTTGGTTTTAAATCGTTTGATTCTGGACTTGATCTTCAGTGCTTTTTCCTGCACTTCTATTTTCTGTTCCATGAGTTTCTCTTTAAAATACATTATTTGTCTGCTATTCATGTAGGGTTCATCTTCTGTGGGGCGGTAGGTGTCTATTCTTGCCTGTGTCATGATTCATCTCCTTTACGTTTGATTAATTTTTTTAAAAATCAATGTGTCCGTTGATAAATTCAAGTTGCCAAAGTTAAGAATCTGCGCAGTTGAGTCTTTGGCTTATGCTTGATTTGGAATTTAACATGAACCGGATTTTTTATATCTGCCAGCGCATTCGCTTGAAATTTTGACGATACCCTACCAGCGGAATGTTTGTCTTTGATTTGTCTTTGATTATGTATTTGTTATTTCTGAGTCGATAACACCATTGGGGATTGGAATGGCGCAACGAGGGCGGACCTGAACTCTCCAAATTTGAGGAGTGTACCTGGCATGGGTGAACATTCTCTTATCAGAAGTTAATGCAAAGCTGATCATATCCTAATAAATACAGGTCTATATATATCGGTTACATGGTAGTGAAATGCTCTTGTTCTGGGAGTTGCTACCGTTATTATAGATGTCGGTATGAAAAACGGGGCTTGATCATAACGTCGGACACCTTGTGGTGGGGTTCTTAAAGTATAAGGATAAAGACTATCATTTCAGTGATTTATAATGAGCACAAATTTGGTTTCCGTATAGTGGCCCATCTTATGATCAATACGAAAAACGTATTACACCTTAAAGGAAATGGTTTGAAATGGTAAATGATATTAATAAAAAATGGTTAACAAGATTGTCAAAACTGGACTATGCATTTCAGCCCATTGTTAATATTTATTCTGGAAATGCCTTTGGTTTCGAGGCATTGTTGCGGTGCTGGGAAGCGGCGGGTTTTAATTCCATTGGAGAGGTATTTGACTGCGCGTACCAGGATGGGGTCCTTCATCAGGTGGATCTTTTCCTACGCAAGAAAGCCATTATCAAGTTTGCCCAATTTAAACAGCATCGTCATATAAAATTATTTTATAACCTGGATAACCGGTTGTTTGATTCCAGGGATTATTCCCCGGGAAATACCATGGATATCTTAAAAGAATATGGATATTCCCATGATGATATCTGTTTTGAGATTTCTGAAAAACATCCCTTTCATGATGGCATGGATGTGCCCAAAACCTTCAGTGCCTATCGCCAGCAGGGCTATAAAATCGCTGTGGATGATTGCGGTATCGGATTTTCTGGACTTCAGCTCCTGTATTACGCAGAGCCGGATTATATCAAGATTGACCGGTTTTTCATCCAGAACATGGGAAATGATCCAAAGAAACGCCTGGTGGTCTCCACCATTGTTAGTTTTGCCCATTTCATGGGAAGCCTTGTGCTGGCAGAAGGGGTTGAAACAAGGGATGAGTATTCCCAGTGCAAGGAGATTGGATGTGATATGATCCAGGGGTATTTTGTGCAGCGCCCCCAGCTGAATCTGGAAGAATTGAAGATTCGGTATGACAGCATTGAAGCCCTCTCCAGGGAAGAGAAACGAAATGAGACGTTCAAAGATCGATCGCTTATCGCCAATGAGGTCAGCTACCTTAAACCTATGTTCTCTGACTGTGATATCATTACCATTATGGAGCAATTCAGGAAGGGAGATCATGGGGGTTTTTTCCCGGTGGTGAACCGTTATGAAGAACCCGTGGGGGTGGTGTGTGAAACCGCATTCAATGATTATATCTTTTCCAAGTTCGGTCGACAATTGCTGGAAAACCCCTCCTTTGGAAAGGATATTTCAAAATTTACCAAAAAAATTCCCATTGCGAATATCCATTCCTCCGTTGAGAAGCTCATTGAGATCTATACCCAATATAATAATAATGAGGGGCTGATCATTGTGGAGGATATGAAATACATCGGCATTCTGAGCACCCAGGCCATGTTGAAAATCATCAACGAAAAGAATCTCACCCTTGCCAGAAATCAGAATCCTTTGTCCAAACTGCCCGGCAACACCATGATCCATGAATACTTCAGTACAAGCCTGTCGGATTTTTCATCCACCTATCATCTGGTCTATTTTGACTTTGATAATTTTAAACCCTTTAATGACAAATATGGCTTCAGGAGCGGAGATCGCCTGATACTGATGTTTGCCGATCTTTTAAGAAAATCCCAGTTTTCAGAGAAGCGGTTTGTGGGACATATCGGAGGGGATGATTTTTTCATGGGCATCAAAAATATGGATCGTGTTGAAGTGGAGACAGAAATGGCGCAACTTGCCCGGCGGTTTCAGAAGAATGCAGAAAGTTTTTATGACAAAGAGACCATGGAAAATGGTTTCATGGTGGCCAAGAACAGAGAAGGTGTTCTTAAAAAAATTGATTTGATCACCGTTTCCGTTGCAGTGCTGGAGCTTCCCAGGCAGACCTGCCGGCATTGTTCCATTGAAAAAGCAGGTAACATAATAGCAAAACTGAAAAAACAGGCCAAATATTGCAAAAAGGGTATTGTCAGTGGGGACATTATGGTTTATCTCCAGGAAGAACCAGAAGAGCCCCAGCCCGTGGAAAGAGTTATGCGTTATGAGATGCGTACGTGATATTGCGGTTTCTAACCCAATACCGGTCACCCGTCCAATGACCGATCACCTGTTTGTAATTGACCGACAATACGACATTGTCAATTCAATAGCTGAACCTTTACCTTTATCCAGGTTTACAAGTTATGCAGTGTGTAAGGGACTCGATAAAAAATAAACGTCCCAAACAGGTAATTTCCGACGGAACACCTAAGCGACATGAAAATCCGGCCCAAAGACCGGTGCCGGGACTGACATACACTGTCTTGCCGTCCTGTCATACCGCCCCTTGACCAGGCAGCCGTTGAAAGATGCCAGGAGGGGCTTCAAAAAGAACATGAGACCACCATGGGTATGGCCTGAAAGCTGGATGTCTGCCATGGCATTGCCGTAGACTCCGTTTGGCTGGTGAGCCAGAAGCACCCGCACCCTATCCGGGGCACCCTCCAAAGCCTTATCTATGTCCGGCCCCGGACCGCCGAACCGCTTTTCAGTCGGGTCTGGAATGCCAGCAATCACCAAGTTTGCACTGCCTACTGATAAGATTCTGTGTTCGTTATGCAGCATAATGATCCCCAGCTCCTTAAAAACAGGGAGCCATTTTTTCACCTGAAAATAATACTCGTGATTACCTGTCACTCCGTATATGCCATATCTTGCCTTGAGTCGGCCAAGGGGTGCAATGTCATCTTTCAGGGTATCCGGATATCCGTCGACCATATCACCGGTCACCGCTACAAGATCAGGAGCCAGGGAGTTGGACTTTTCCACCACGCGTTTCAGCCAGTCCCCCTTGAGCAGCGTACCGATGTGGATATCGGAAAGCTGAACAATGGAAAATCCGTCAAGGCTTGCCGGAATCTGGGGTAAAAACATCTCCACGACACGGATATCCGGAACGCGTACGGCCTGCCATGTACCAAATATGCCCAGGACCAGCGCGGTTATGGTAAGCCCTGCGCTTCTGACGGCAGGTGAAAATGGCAGTTGCCATGATGTGCCCAGGCAGTGACTCAGCCATAATAGTAACGCGGCCCCGTCTTTAACGAAAAGCAGGAAAAAAAGGATAACCATGGCGGCATAGAGCAGTTCCATAGACAGCATGAGCCAGGCTGGCAGATCCGGTGCGATGAAAGAGCCGAAAACCTTTTCATAAATGACATATTTCAGGCTAATTGCAAAGATAATAGCGGCGAGCATGACTTTGACCGCAGAGCGGCAGGGCATAAAGCAGACCAGGCTGACGACAATATAAATAGACAGAAGAAGAGAAGGGATCGCAAGTCGCATAGTAGGTACCGTTTCCTTTTAGGGATTTCCCCGAAAATAGGCTACCATTATGCCCAGCTTAATACGCTGATATTGCATTATAAAAAATTTTAATTTGGTAGTTTATTATCGTCCAAGTCCCTTACTTAAATATTCTCCCTATTTGATTACGATCAGTTCATAATTTCGAGTGCCTAAACCAATTTTTTCCCCATGCTCCAAACAGGTGCGCCATTCGGACTCGGGTGTGGAGTTGGTGAAGTGGTCATGATGGTCAAAAAAGTCCGGCTTTGTCATATTTTCATACAGTTGGCTTCCCGGAAGCGGAGTGGCCTTCAGACAGACGTCTACACAGGCCTGATCCAGCGCCAGTGGGTCTATGGATGCAAACATCCCCAGATTAGGCAGAATAGGGACGTCGTTTTCCCCGTGGCAGTCACAGTTGGGGGAGACATCCACCACCAGGGAAATATGGAAGCATGGACGACCGTCCACCACCGCCTTTGTATATTCCGCCATGCGACGATTCAGTAACTCGCTGGCAGCGTCATTGTCAAACGAAATAGCGTCGAAATTGCACGCCCCCAGGCAGCGGCCGCAGCCAACGCAATTTTCCTGATTAACGGTCATCTTTTTGCCGACCTCATCAAACTCCAGACCCTGGTTAGCGCACTCCCGCTGGCATGTGCAACAGCCCCGGCATAGGGCCTCATTGATTTGTGCCTTGCCGCTGCTGTGTTGCTCCGTTTTTCCGGCACGGGAGCCGCACCCCATACCAATATTTTTGATGGCACCGCCAAAACCAGTCATCTCGTGACCCTTGAAATGTGTCAAACTGATGAACACGTCCGCGTCCATGATGGTCCGTCCGATTTTGGCCTCCTTCACGTATTCGCCCCCTGCCACAGGCACCGTAATATCATCGGTACCCTTCAGCCCGTCCCCGATCAGAACAGGACAACCCACTGACAGCGGTGTAAAACCGTTCTCCCATGCACATTCCAGGTGCTCCAAAGCGTTTTTCCGGCTGCCGGGGTACATGGTGTTGCAGTCGGTCAAAAAAGGCTTGCCGCCCAACTCTTTTACCACGTCAGCCACGGCCTTGGCATAATTGGGGCGAAGATAGCTGATGTTCCCTATTTCACCAAAATGCAGCTTTATGGCGGCAAATTTGCCGTCCATATCGATCTGTCCAATACCCGCCTTTTTGATCAGTTTTTTCAGCTTTGTGGGCAGTCCGTCCCCAAAAGCCACCGTGCGGAAATCCGTAAAATAAACCTTTGCTTTTTCCATTTTTTCATTCACTCCTGTTTATAAATAGTTGTACATGCCATCACCTATCCCGATGAAATCATTATCCCGGCGGTCTGTGGACGAAAAACAAACCATCAATTGCTCGCTCCCAGGGTGATGGCCAGCTGGATGACGAGAAGGCCGCCGCAGGCTTTGACGTCGTGGGCAATGGTTCTGCTCAGCCATGTCCACCATGCAACAGGGGCGGATGTACCGAAAAATCCCCAGATGCAGATCAGGATAAAGGTTGCCCCAAGGGAGGCACCCAATGACAGCAGGGCCATGGCGGTCAGCATCATGGTTTGCTAATTACTTGAAGAGATCATAATGCCTATCAAGGGGCTTTTGAATACCTGTTCCTCTCAATACTTTGCCTATTTCTGCCTGAATGTTTGTTTTTGGTTGATTTGTCTTATTAAATATTGTTTAAAGCTGATAATCGGAATATGAAGGAGTTTACATGTCACAAGCAAATAGACTATCGGAAAGCTTTCCCAGAATCGGCACTGGTGCTTCTGAATCACGGCTTAAAGGGGTGTGTTTTTTTAAAGAGACACAGCATATCCCCCGCAAACCACTGGTATATGATCCCGGTATCTGCATCGTTGTCCAGGGCCACAAGATTGGCTACCTGAGTGACCAAGAATTTCAATATGATGCCAATAATTACCTGATAACCATAGTAACTGTGCCGTTCGAATGCGAGACTTTTGCAACTTCTGATGAACCGTTGCTTGGTCTCTACATAGATATTGATATGGGCCAGTTGCATGACCTGATCGGCCGAATTGGTTTGCAGACACAGATCAGCAATGCCGATGAAAAGATTGTGCCTTCTCACAATTCAGCCAAGCAGTGGACAAGCACTTAGGGACTTCATGATAATAAAACTATCCACTTTTGCGTGGAGAAGTCCAGATATTGGGTATGGAGTTCATTAGCATGGGTATATTATTTTCCATGAACTCCCTTAATGAAATTATTCCACACCTATTCAATTATTGGGGGTATGCCGGAAGTTATCCAGAAATATGCGGAACAGAA
>JASFYZ010000358.1:0-8392 GCA_045046665.1 Desulfobacterium sp. | reverse complement strand
ATCAATTAATCAATGCCGCATGATCATCGTTCAGCCATGTGACATGCGGCCATAATCCCCTGTTTTGTGGACAGCAGTCTGGGTTCTTTTTCCAGGCACACCGGTTCTTTAATGGGACACCGGGGATTAAAGGAACATCCCGGTGGAATATCCGTTAAATTGGGCATCATGCCGGGAATCTGATACAGATCTTCCCCGGGCTTGATCATGCCGGGTAAAGATTTGAGAAGGCCTTTGGTATAGGGATGGGTGGGATGCATCACCACCTCATCTGTGGCACCGGATTCTATGATCTTCCCGGCATACATCACCGCCATCTTTTCCGTCACCTGGGACACCACGGCCAGATCATGGGTGATGAGGATCAAGCCCATCTCATCGGTATCACACAGCTCCTGGAGCAAATCCATGATCTCCGCCTGGATGGTGACATCAAGGGCCGTGGTGGGCTCATCTGCAATTATCAGGGCCGGATCCGTGAGCAACGATATGGCAATGATGATGCGCTGGCGCATGCCCCCTGAAAACTCATGGGGATACTGGGAAAGCCGTTTTTCCGGTGAGGGAATATATACCTTTTTGAGTTTCTCAATAACAATTTTTTCCGCATCACGTCGGGAAATGTCCCGATGGGCCTTCAGGGTTTCCACCATCTGAGTACCGATGGTGAACACAGGATTCAAGGTCATCATGGGGTCCTGGAAAATCATGCTGATACGGTTGCCCCGAATTTTTCGCATCTTTTTATCGGAAAAGGTACTGATCTCCTCACCGTTGAATAATATCCTCCCCCCTGAAATAAATCCGGGTTTGGAGATGAGATTGATAATGGCAAAACCAGTGACGGATTTACCGGCCCCGCTTTCACCCACAATGCCCATTTTCTCCCCGGGGTCCAGGGTGAAACTGGCCCCGTTAATGGCGGTGAGGTCCCCGCCCCTCAGGGCAAATTTTACTTCCAGATCCTCTACTTCCAAAAGATGAGACATAAAATACTATCCTTTATACAGTTTCGGGTTAAGGACATCTCTCATCCAGTCCCCCAGAAGATTGATCACCAGCACAAACAAGATGAGAAAAATACCGGGAAAAATGGTGATCCACCAAATGCCGGAAAAAATATATTCAAATCCGGATTTAATCAAAGATCCCAATGAGGGCATGGTAACAGGCATTCCCAACCCCAGAAAGGACAAGGCAGCCTCACTCATGACGGCATTGGCTACCTGGATGGTGGAGATCACCATCACTGATGTCAGGGTGTTGGGAAGCACATGACGCACCATGATCACCGGTCGGGAAAGACCGATCACCCGGGCTGCTTCCACGTATTCCTTGTTTTTTTCCCCCATGACCGAGGCCCGGATGGTTCTGGCATACACCGGCCATTCGGAAAGACCGATGATAACAACCAGAAGGGGCACGGCAAGCTGTTCATAACTGCCGATGCCAAATAAAATCTGGAACACGGCGCTGATAAAAATGGCCACCATGAGATAGGGAAAGGAAAATTGAATATCCGCCAGACGCATGAGCACGGCATCCACCTTTCCCCCCATATACCCTGCGGTAAGTCCTACGCTAATACCGATAAAGGCCTGGAGAAATACGGCCCCAAGCCCAATCATCACCGAGATCCGCAATCCATAGAACATGGTGGATAAGAGATCCCGCCCCATGTTGTCCGTGCCCAGGAGAAATTGTGATGATCCCTCTTCGTACCAGGCCGGGGGGATCTCTGAGTTCATGATATCAATGCTGGCCGAATCATAGGGATTATAGGGGGAGATCAGGGGGGCGCCAAGGCTCAACAAAAGAAATATCACCAGGATGATAAAGCTGACTATGGCCACCTTATCCCGCTTGAAACTGTAAAAAAAATAGGATGCTTTAAATCGTTCAATAGATGCTTTCATTTCCGACCTGCTATTCTCACTGTGGGGTTAATAAAACCATACAGAATGTCCACCAGGGTATTTACCATCACAAACACCGATCCCACCACAATGAGATAGGCAATGAGCAGGGAAATATCCGATCGTTCCACTGCTTCCAGGAACATATACCCCATGCCCTGCCATTGAAAAACGGTTTCCGTCAGGATGGTAAAGGCAAACATGATGCCGATCTGTACGCCAAACACCGTGACAACCGGGAGCAAGGTATTTTTAAAGGCATGGACCAGCCATATCCTCATGGGACTCAACCCCTTGGCCCAGGCATACTTGATGTATTCGGTTTCCAGCACCTCCATCATTTCCGAACGAATGAGGCGGATGAACAGGGGCAGCATGATGGATGCCAGGGAGACGCAGGGCAGGATCAGGTGCTTCAGGCCGTCCAGTGTCAGAAAACCGGTCTGCCACCAGCCATTACCGAACAGATCCACGGTGTCTCCCCTGCCATAGGAAGGAAGCCAATGCAGGTTCACCCCGAAAATATAGATGAGCATGATGGCGGTGAGAAACACCGGCATGGAAACCCCCAGAGTGCTGAACCCCATGATAAAACGGGACAGAGTGCTCTGGGGCTTTAACGCCGTGTAAATCCCCAGGGGCATGGAAACCAGTATGATAATAAGGCCCGCACCAAACACCAGTTCCAGGGTGGCCGGGGCCTTGCCTACAATGACGTCAAGGGCAGGTTTCTTATAAAAAAAGGATTGCCCCAGATCTCCTTTGGTAACATTTTTAAGAAAACGGATGTATTGGGCCGCAAAGGGATCGTTGAGTCCCAGTCGATCCCGGATCTGGGCGCGCTCTGCCGGTGTCACCCGTTCACCCACGAGATCCCGCACCGGATCTCCAATTTTGTTTTTAATGGCAAATCCCACCATGCTGATCACAAGCATGACAAAAATGGCCTGGGTAATTCTTCTGACGATAAATGCAAACATAGCGGCTCTTCTTCATGTCTGGAGATAACTCCACCGGGAAATCATATCATTGATTTGCCCGATGGAGTTATCATAGATTATTCAACTCAACTTTCAAGGGTGACCAGCAACCAGATCTGTTTTCTTTGCTTTCTTATCAAAAAAATCAAATAAAAACATGGAGCTTTGTAAAAACTTAGTCTCCAATAAAAATACGTCTGGACCTATCCACCCGCGTTGACGTTATGAAATCAACTTATTCAATAACAATATCGCCAAAGTAAGGAAAATTCATGGAGTTGATTACCGGTGCAATGCCAAGCTCTTTTTTGCCAGCATAGGAGTGGTTCTGCCAATGGAAGGGAATAAAGGCGGCATCATCATAGAGGATCTGCTCGATCTCTTTGAGCATGTCCGCCCGTTTTGCCAGATCCACTTCTGCCTGGGCTGCAAGGGTCAGCTCATCCACTCTTTTATTGCAGTAGTTGCCACTGTTGTATTGACCATATCCGGTGGCTTTGTCCGGGCACATCATCAAAAATTCACTGAAATTACCAGAATCTTCCGTATCAGAATGCCATCCAATCAACTGAATGTCGGCTGCCTGGGCATCAAACTCATCCCAATACTGGGCCTTGGGCATGGTTTTCAGATTTACCTTGATATTAATTCTTGCCAGCATCTGGGTGGCAGCTTCGGCAATTTTTTCATCATTGACATACCGGTTGTTGGGGGAAATCATGGTGCACTCAAAGCCCTTTTCAAAACCGGCTTCTTTCATGAGTGCCTTGGCTTTTTTCAGGTCATACCGAGGGGTCAACGTGTCTTTGTAACCGGCATATCCTTCGGGGCCCTGCTGGGCAGCCACAGTGGCGGTACCCTTCATGATTTTTTTAACGATACCCTCATTGTTAATGGCGTAGGCCATGGCCTGACGAACCCTTACATCCTGAAATTCAGGACGTCTTTTCTGATTAAGCTGCAGGGTGATGATGCGACCCCCATTACAGGTAACCAGTTTGACATTGGCATCGGAATCAATGCGTTTGAAATCCTGGGGGGGCACCGGCGTGATGAAATCCACGTCACCAGAAAGAAGGGCTGCCACACGGGTGGCATTTTCTTTAATAGGGGTGAGAATCATTTTATCCACATTACCCGGGGATGCCGTGTCCCAGTAGTCTTTGAAACGTTCAAAGACCACTTTTACACCCTGTTCCCGGGAGGTTACCACAAAAGGGCCGGTACCAGAGGCATGGTCCATGGCAAAGGAGGGGCCAATTTTGACAATGGCATCCTTGGGCTGACCCTTATCATCTTTGCCTGAATAAAATTCACTGTCCATGGCAAAGAAATAGGTGGCCATGTTAAGCAGCAGGGGATAAGGTTTTGCGGTGATAGCATCTATAGTATAGTCATCAACTATGGCCATGCCCACAAAGGGTTCAATGAGTCCCTTGTAATCCACACTTTTTCTCATGCGATCAAAGGTCCATTTGACATCCTTGGCAGTGAAGGTATTACCGCTGTGGAATTTTACGCCTTTGCGCAGATAAAAGCGCATGCGGTATTCATTGACGCGCTCCCATTTTGTTGCCAGGCGAGGTTCAAAGGTCATCTCCTGGGTCCAGCGGACCAGGGGGTCAAAGCACCAGTGGGAGAGTTGAAGCATGCCACCTGAAAGCTGAACATGGATATCCATGGAAACAGGATCGGCATCCAACCCCACGGTCATTGTTTTGGCACCTGCGGAAAACCCCACAGACATGACCATAAAAAGGCCCAGGGTCAGCATCATGATTTTTTTCATTCCATCCTCCTTTTAATTAAAAACAATTTATAGAACATGTATGGCAGTAACCACCTGCCACAACAAATAATGGAAATGGTACTATGCCGCCCCCGGCAACTGGCCTGACCGGAACGGGAACGTCAGGCAGCAATTCTAATTATGGATTGCCAAGCGACATCAATGGTGCGTAACGTGCTGAATTTACGTTGAGCGAAACCGCAAATTTGCAGTTTGGAAAACCATCAAGTGTCATAATTAGAATTGCTGAACGTCAGGGGGTATTTTTGCCCTTCCCTTTTGGTTCCCAATGTTCCGGTCAGGCCGGTAGCCGGGGGTTCTGCTGTCGGTACTCTGGTACCATATTTTTCTTAATAAACATAAATGGCAGTCACGACCAAATGCCAGATATTGCATCATGTTAGAGCAACCTGCTTAAAATTACCACTAAAAGGTGGTATCAAGGTGCACAAAAAGGGGCCACCTGGGCCCTGGTAATTTCGATACGCTCCCACACCTTTCCAATCACATACGCTTCTTTACTAAGCCATTCAGCCTCCATTGCCTCTCTGGAGTCAAAATCACATACAATCATGGAGCCCACCATTTTACCGGTTTCATCCAGAATGGCTGCGGCATAAAGCCAGCGACCTTTCTTATTCATATCTCCGGCCATGGCAAGGTGGGCTTCTCTGGCCGCCATTCTCCTGTCCAGGGCCTTATCATCAGTCCCATCATATCCTGTTACAATAAATTGCATATTTTCTCCTTATTTTTTTATAAAAATCCGGCAAGAAAGCCCCTGATTCTTTAGCTCAGGGGGTGTTGACAGTTACAGAATACCTTCTCAACCAATATATTCAATCCATCAGTTTTAATCCAGTTTTTTTAATCCAGCGACAGGGCTATAGATATTCCCGGACAGCCCCAAGTTGTTTTTCTGAAAAGACCTTGACGCCGTTTTTTCTCAAAAGAGCCGCAGTGACTCCTTGACCGGGGATACGTTTTCTGGTGAATGAGCCATCATAAATTGATGTGGAACCGCACGAGGGACTCTTTTCCTTTAAGATGGCAACACGGATGGAAAACCGTTTTACCAATTCAAGAGCAACGTCAGCCCCCCGGATAAACGCAGCAGTTACATCCTCACCCCGTTCATTAAGGAGGCCAGCCTTACCATTGAGTACATCCTCACCCGTTCCCTCCACGATTTCCGCCGGAGGCCTTGGAACTAAAAGTCCCCCTTCTACCTCCGGGCAAACCACCACCAGACGTCCTTCTTGCTGCCACTCTATGAGAATCTTATTTTCAACAGGCTGAATTTTATTATCATAACGCACATCCAATCCCAAAAGACAGCCACTGATTAATATTTTTTCCATACAATTTTTTTTCCAAAAATTTAAATTTATCATTGACTATACCGTCAACGCATGCAATGAATATGTATTCATTTTCAATTTTCACAGACTAAAGGACTTTAACAGTCCTAAAACATATTGTTAAAAATATGGGTTCACACTAATTTTTTATCATAATAATAAACGGTCAAGTTTTTAATAAAGAACAAACACTGAATAATCTTCCTAAACAAACTGTGGAGATCATACCAGAATAAAAAATGAAGATCAATTCACTTATAACCTAATTTTCAACGGTTGTAATGGCACAAAAACCGTTTGCCGTCACGACTAATTTCAGGAGAGGACAACCCCATGGCACAATTTATCTCTGATCGAAGGGACATTGATTTTTTATTGCATGAGCTGCTGGATGCGGCATCCCTTGCCAAAAAAAGCGAAGACTTCGCTGAATTCAACAAAAAGACCATTGACCTCATTGTGTCCGAGGCAAGAAATCTGGCCATCAAGGAAATCCTGCCCACCCAGCAGGAAGGAGACCAGGAAGGCTGCACTCTGAAAGACGGTGTAGTGACCACGCCGAAATCCTTTAAACGCCTCTATGATCTTTTTAATGAAGGCGAATGGCTGGCCATGACAGAAGACCCTGAATGGGGGGGACAGGGCATGCCCCGAACCATTGCCTCTGCTGCCATGGAATATTTCAACGGTGCCAACTATCCTTTTATGATGTACCCCGGTCTCACCCACGGGGCTGGCAAGCTGGTGGAAAAATTTGGAACCGATGAACAAAAGAAAATTTTTCTCAAAAAAATGTACTCCGGCGAGTGGGCTGGCACCATGCTGCTTACTGAACCCGGCGCCGGTTCCGATGTGGGGGCCTTGACCACCATTGCAAAAAAAAATGACGACGGCACCTACAATATCACTGGTGAAAAAATATTTATTTCCGGTGGAGAACATGATCTCACAGAAAACATCATCCATCCGGTATTAGCCCGCATTGAAGGCGCACCTGAAGGCACCAAGGGCATCTCCCTGTTTCTGGTACCCAAATTCCTCGTCAACGAAGACGGTTCCCTGGGTGAATTCAATGATGTCATCTGCACCGGCATTGAGCATAAACTTGGTATCCACGGCAACAGCACCTGTTCGCTTGCCCTTGGCAACAACGACAACTGCGTTGGCACCCTTCTGGGTGAAGAGAACAAGGGCATGAAGGCCATGTTTGTCATGATGAATGAGGCAAGACTTTTGGTGGGTTACCAAGGGTTTGCCTGTGCCACCTCCGCCTACATGTATGCCTTGAACTATGCAAGGGAACGGGTCCAGGGGAAAAATCTTCTGGAAATGATGGATCCCGAGGCTAAATCCGTTGCCATCATCAACCACCCCGATGTCCGAAGACAGTTGATGAAAATGAAGGTGTTTGTGGAGGGCATGCGAAGCATCCTCTATTATGTAAATTATTGTGCAGACCTGGCCGTCATCGGTGAAACCCCGGAAGAGCGGGCCAAATACCAGGGCATTGTGGAGATCCTCACCCCCATTGCCAAGGGCTATGTCACAGACAGGGCCTTTGAGGTTTGCAGCCAGGGTATGCAGGTGTATGGCGGATATGGTTTCATTGAAGAGTATCCCATGGCCCAACTGCTGCGGGACTGCCGTATTACCCTGATTTATGAAGGCACAAACGGTATTCAGGCCATGGATCTGTTGGGCCGGAAACTTGGCATGAACAAGGGAAAGCCGGTGATGGATCTCTTTGGTGAGATGCAAAAAGCCGTGGTCGCCGCCAAGGAAATAGATACTCTGAAAGACCAGGCAGAAAAAGTTGAGATGGCCCTGAACAGTATGGGTGAAGTGGCCATGCACATGGGTCAGACCGCCATGTCTCCCAAAGTACTGGATGCCTTTGCCAATGCCCATCCCTTCCAGGATGCAGTGGGCGATGTGGTGGTGGCCTGGATGCTGCTGTGGAGAGCTTCCGTTGCTGCCCCCAAAATTGAGAAAGCCAAGAAAAAGGACAAACCCTTTTACAATGGCGTTGTGAAATCCCTTCAGTTCTTTGTGGAGACCCAACTGCCCATCACCATGGGCAACCTCAAGGCTCTTAAGACCACAAGTTCAGTGGCCGTGGACATGGATGATGCTTCTTTTGGTGGATGAATTCTAAGATCAATTTCAGATAAATGATAAAATAAAAAAATCCCCTGACCGGTTAAAACTGGACAGGGGATTTTTTTATATAACGGGCATGTCCTGCCGGACATAACAAATATTGAAATATGATATCATGCCGCCCCCCCGAGGGGCAATGGGCCCGGCCCGGAACCGTAGACGGCTCAATTGGCCGGTTCCTATTGC
>JASFYZ010000357.1:0-7947 GCA_045046665.1 Desulfobacterium sp. | reverse complement strand
GAAAAAATAAAATTCTCGGAATTCTTGAGGATGTTTTTTTCCAGGGCAGTGTGATGCGCATCCGAATAAAAACCCTGTTCGGATGTCGTTTTTCCTTTGATGTACCGGCCCGGGGCAGACTCCCGGAAAAGGGAGAAACCGTAGAAATTGCCATTGATCCTGAAAGTATCCGGGTGATCAATGGGTAAAAGGACGAATGGGGTCAAACCAATGGGGTCAGGCTTGGCTTATGGGTGTTATTTATAAAAAACTGGCAAAACACCCCCTGGGTCTTTAGCTCAGGGGGTGTTGACCACAGTTTATGGGGAGGGGTCAGGCTTGCGTTAAAATCAGATCCATAGAATGGTAGATGATGCCTGACACCCATAGTTACTGACCCCCATAGCTAATGAAGCCTCCGACCGGGAAAATGGGAATGCACCCTGTTATATATCGGTTTTTCCTGACGGAAGAATATCAGAAAATTGATACTCCTCCACCTTTTTACCCAGACTCAGTTCAAAGTCCGTTTCCCCCCATTGTTCAATGGTGAGAAACCGGGTGCCATCATCATCTTCGTAACACCACTGGATCATTTCACGACCCTCTTCTGCCCCATCTGCATGGAAATGTCCCCCTCCGGTTGCCTCCAGGTAGAACAGCTTCCCTTCAAAGGGCAGGGTATCAGGGGCGTCCTCTCCGTTTTTAAGCTGTGTGATGATACCCGGGTCCAATTTCCGTAAAGCCACCTTACGACTAAGGGACCAGAGCATGTCATCATCATTTTCCATTTCCAGGAAAAAGGTATCATCGTGGCATTGGAGCTGCCACTCATAAGTGATGTCATTGTCGCCCCAGTCATAGGTGTTGGACGCCAGCACCTCCCAGGTTTTCATGTCATAATCCAGGTAATACCCTTTTTTCAGGGTATCCAGGGTGAGACCGGACAGGGGATCTGGTTCCTTGTTTTCTTTTTTTTTTTTAAAAAAATCCATTAAGCCCATGGTGAGTTCCAAGGATCAGGAGATCCCCATCCTTTTTTTAAGTTCAAGAAGATTTTCCGAGGCGCTTGCGGTTTCTGCACCTCCAAGGGCCGCGTCAATCTCTGAGTCAATGGAGCCACCAGCGTCAGCTACTTCACCATATGCCTGGGCCAGGGACTCATCTTCTTCCACACGGGCTTTCATTTTTTCCAGCATGCCAATGGTGGAGGAGGAGTCAATATTGGCCAGTTGGGCATTGATTTTCTTGGTGGAGGAGGCAGTTCTTGCCCGGGCCTTTAAGGTGATGAGATCATTCTCATAGGAGGTGACGGTGGATTTAAGTTTGTTCACCTTGGATTGAAGATCATTGCCCCTTGTTTCATGGGCTGTGGCTTCTTTGTCCAGTCTCAGGGCCTCTGCTGTATTTTCCTCTTTTCGATTCAATGCCTCGGTGGCCAGGCGTTCTGCCTCGTCGGCTGGCATTTGATTGCTCTGCATTTTCTGGAGCAGTAGCATGGCCTTTCTTTCATAGTCAGCAGCCAGATGTTTTTTCTTGTCGGCCTCTTTGCGGGTGCGGATGCCAATGCCTTTTACTTCAGCAAGGCCATGCATGGCAGAGGTGAGATCTTTTTTAAGATCCCGGATTCCCTGCTCCGTCATTTTGATGGGATCTTCCATTTTATCCACAAGGGCATGGGCATTGGACTCACCTACTTTAAACAGTCTTTTAAAAAATGACATTGTATATCTCCTTGAAAATTCATCCTTTTGAGTTAAACATATTCCAGAAGTTCAGCGCCATATTCGGAAAGGGCAAGGGTCAGGGCATGGATGGAGCCTTCCAGTTCGTTGCGGTCAAGATTTTCCAGTTGAAGGGTGTCCCGAAAAATGATGAATTGCTCATCTGAGTCCAGCACAAAGGCCCCATGGACCAGTTCTCGGTTGAGCTGCAAAAGTCTTTTATAAAATACTTCCGTGGTAGCTGGCACCTTCATGATTACCTGTTCCAGGACCACAATGGGGGCCTCGCAGTCAATGACCATATTTTTAATACCGTTTTCTTCGTCTTCCACCACCACAAGTTCTTCTGCTGCGTCCTCTTTGATGATTGAGATGGACATCTCCTGCAAAAATTCTTTAATAAGGCTGAATTTATCTTCCATTGAGCTCTCCTTGTCCTTGTTTGATTAAAGTGGGGTCAGACCGGTGTTGTTGCACTTTTGACAAAAAACCGATCATAAAGAAATAAAATAACGACCATGGCAAGCCCCCTTGCCACAACACAAATTAAAAAAGTATGGTACGCAAACCCAGTACCTAAAACCCAGCACCTGCTTTTTTATATCAAAAATGAAAGCGCCAACAACGCAGGTCTGACCCTAATAGCTTTTAGCTGACTTCTGGTCTGTCCCATGAAATGACCATTAAGAAATCATTTTCATTGAGGAGATGATCATTGTCTGGATTGGTTGTTAATTTTTTACCCGACGCATCCTCAATGCCGATGCAGATGATATTGTGTTTTTCCTTGAGGTCACACATCGCCTGGAAAAAAGATTTTCCAACAAGATAATGCGGGCATTTTAGTTTGTAAAGCTCGTGGCCGTATCTATTGCTCACCAGTTCGCTGATCAATCGGGTGATGCCATGATCCAGGGCCGCCTGGACCAGAAGATTGGTGGACAGCTCTCCTACAACAATGATTTCATCGGCCTTGGCCAGCCGGCAATGTTCCATATTGGAAGGGTCCATGAGTTCAACACAGGTATAAAGATCCGGGTAATGGTTTTTGATGGTCATGGTGGAAAGTATGGCCTTGGCATCCTGGGTATAGGTATCCAGATTGTCATCGGACAATACAATGACAGCAGATGCGGCATTGGCATTGGCTTTGTCAAGGCTTTCCGGCTCCACAAGGCCTTTGATAAATATCAGATGATCCCCCTGTTCCGGGAGCTCATCCACATCGGCAATGACCACAATGGGTATGTTCCGGCACTTGGGGTCGGCTTTCATCTCTGAAATAATGGTTTTCCCCCGGAAGTTCCAACCACAGATGATAAAATGATCCACGATATGGGTCTGCTTCATGCCTTGTCTCTCCAATAATCTGTTTTCAATAAAAATACCGGCAATGGTGGCCGTCACAAGACCCAGCAGACCGATGCCGCTGAGCATGACAACGGTGGCAACGATCCTGCCGCCCAGGGTTGCCGGGGAGATATCACCATATCCCACGGTGGTCATGGTGACAATGGACCACCACAGGGCATCAAAAAAGGTGAGATCTTTTTCAAGATAGCACAAAAGGCCGCTTCCCCCCACAATAACAACCAGAACAAAAACAAGAGCCCGGTGCATATTATGGTGCCGCAGCAAGTGAAAAAACTTTTTAAAGGCCATGACAAAATGCAACATGGATGGGAATTCTCCTTGAAAAGCAATGTACCCGGTGATAATATCCTGTGTTTACGGTAATAATACCTTTCCCCCCAAGGGGATATGTCAGCCTACCATGGCTTTAAATATTTTAAAATGAGTGTGTGCAAATGGAACAGAAAAAAATCGATTTCTGGCAGGATCATTCCCTGGAATACCTTGAGATGGCATTAAAACATGATTACCAGGAGCGGGTGACCCATGCCGATGGATATGGCAAACGCACCGGAGAGTGCGGAGATACCGTGGAATTTTTTATCATGGCAACCAATGGAGAAATTACGTCCATCTCCTATGATATCAATGGATGTGTTAACACCAATGCCTGTGCCAATGCCGTCATTGAACTGACAAAGGGAAAACCCATGGAAGCCCTGTGGTCAATAACCCATGAAGATGTATCCGCTTTTTTAAAAACACTTCCCTCCCATGAGGAGCATTGCGCCCAGCTGGCCGTGGGTGCCTTTTATCTTGCCCTGAGAGATCTTGAGAAAAAGCGAGAAACAGCCCCTGGGCACGTTGTTGGTTAGAGCCTTAGATCCACTCGATGTCGTTCAGTGCATAGGTTAACATGACCCGGGACCCGGGAAGCAATTTTGATTGGACCACCGCTTCCGGGTCTACCCGGATGGTGAAGTTCATTTCATTGACCTTGATGGCCACAACAATATACCCATTATTTTTATCCCCCATGAGCCGCAGTATCTCTCCCCTGACTGTGTGATATTGTTTCTGCTCCAGTTTGCCAGGCATTTCCTGGATGTGTGGTTCTGCTGCCACGGTTTCTGGAGAATCATTAGAGTCCTTTTTCGGTTTTTCTTCCTTTGGGGGATATTCTTCGGCGGTAATGCGGATATGATCGGTTTTCAGGAGGGCTGAAGCCTTGTCATGGGGCGGGGCCGTTACCCGAAGCGTTTGTTTAGCCTCGGTGGTAGAGGAAGGGCGGAAAAACCCTTGACCATCCTTAACAAAGGGGCCTGGAATGATATTTTGGGAACCCGCCTGGAATATTTTGCCATGATATAATTGAAACAGGCTGTCGCAGGACCCCTGGAGCCATTCGTGGTCATGGCTGGCAATGACAATGGTGGTTCCCCAGGTTTTTCTGGCATAAAGGGCCGCCCGTCGAATCAGTGTGGCACTGTTGATATCCACACTGGCCGTGGGTTCATCCAGCAGCAATACCCGGGGTTTTAAAATCAGACGGGCTGCCATGGCCACCCGTTGTGCCTCGCCGCCGGAGAGTTCATAATCCATACGATGGGCAAATTCCTCAAAGGTCAGCCCCACCTGTGCCATGACCTCCCTGACCTGTTTGCAGACCTTTGGATCTTTTCGACCATGGGCCTTTCCCCTGATTTTTAACCCATGGGTGATGTTTTCCAGCACTGTTCGTTTAAGCAGATACGGAGTCTGGGTTAACAGGGTAATATCAAACCGCACCTTTGGAGAAAAAGGTGCTTCAACCTTTCCATTAAAAAAAAGACTGCCTTTCACCGGTGGGGAGACAAAGGCCAGGAGTTTTAGCAGGGTACTTTTTCCACTGCCGTTGGGGCCCATAAGCCCGGTGATGGAACCGGGGGCAATGCTCAAATGGGGAATATCCAACGCGATTTTTCCCTTGTATGCCTGGACGATATTTTCAAGGGTGTATATAGGAGGATGGGTCATTTTATATAGCCTACCGTTTCCTGAGAAAAAAAAGAGAAATATTAACCGCAAAGGCAATGCTCACCAGCACCAGTCCCAGAGCAATGCCGTTGGCAAACATTCCCTTGCCAGTTTCCAGGGCAATGGCAGTGGTGATGGTTCGGGTGTGCCACTTGATATTTCCCCCCACCATCATGGAAATACCCACTTCGGTCATCACCCTGCCATAGGCGGTCACCAGGGCGGCCACAATGCCATAGCGCACCTCCCACATGCAGGTGAGCATGATATCTTTTTTTCCGGCACCCAACGAAATTAAAGTCAGTTTCAACTGGGAATCAATGGTTTCCACGGCGGATGCGGTGAGGGCCGTGATGATGGGAAAGGCCAGAATGGACTGGCCTATGGCAATACCGGCCAGGGTAAACAAAAGGTTGAAATCCCCCAGGGGACCCCGGCTGGAGATCACAGCGTAAATCATCAAACCAATGAACACCGTGGGCAAAGCCAACATTGTATCAAGAAGGGTTCTGACCCCCCGTTTTCCTTTAAAGTCAAAATATCCCAGAAAAAAACCGCAGGGAAGACCCGCCACCACACTGAAGAGCATGGAAAGGGTAGAGACCTTCAATGTTGCAGACACCGCCGACCAGGTGGAGCTGTCTCCGGCGGTCAACAGATGAAGTGCATGAAAGAACCCTTGAATGATAAAATCCATTGGCCGATGAAATCCTCAGATTCGTTGGCACCCTTTAAAAGGATGCCGATTCGTCTTGTCTATTTTGCGTTAGGGATAAACAATTTTTTATCCAGCAGTCGGAAATTTTTAATAAGGGCCTGGGCACTTTCGCTGGCCATCCAGTTGGAAAATGCCAGGGCAAGGTCATACTTGGCATTGGGGCAGTTTTCCGGGTTCAGGGTCAGGACACTGTACTGATTGAGCAAAACTGAGTCTCCTTCCACCAGAACCACCAGGGGGGCATTCCCGCCTTTCTGGGACTGATATTTAATATAGGTACCACGGTCGGTCATGGTGTAGGCATTTCGTTCTTCACACACATTAATGGTGGCCAGCATGCCCTGTCCGGTCTGAACATACCATGCTTCTTTTTCAGGAAGGGCTTTGCCCGTTTCTTTCCAGAGAATTTTTTCTTTTTTGTTGGTACCGGAATCATCCCCACGGCTGGCAAATGCTGCCCCGGCATCTCGAATAGTATCCAGGGCCTGGGCAACACTTTTACCCTTTACACCAGCGGGATCATTTTTAGGACCGATGATGACAAAATCATTGTACATGATTTCCCTTCGGTCTTTCCCAAATCCCTGGTCAATGAACTTTGCTTCGGCACCCGGCGCATGAACCAGGAGTACATCCACATCACATTTGGACCCAAGCTTCAGGGCTTTTCCCGTGCCTGTGGCGGTCCATTTCATCTCAATACCGGTTTCTGTGGTGAAATGGGGGATAAGATAGTCCAGAAGCCCGGTATTATCGGTGCTGGTGGTGGTGGCCATCATCAGGGATTTTTCTGCGGCCAGGCTGTTGACACTGGTGAGTACCAGCAGGGAAACCATGACGGCCAAGGTGGTGGATAATATTTTTTTCATTTTTAAGCTCCTTTTTTGATCCGGCAATCCCATTGATTAACGGAATTACTGTAAATAAATATGACCATGTTTGGGTTAGTATGAAGGCTTTAGGATAGAATTTTGACTTTTGGCCATTCTCGGGAAAAGGTAAACTGGGTTAGTGGTACCTTGGAAACGCCAAAGACAAAACCTCCGGCACAGGATAGTGCTTTGTCATAGCTTGATTTTAGGATTGTCGATTGTGAATACGCAGATGAGGTAATGCTCTGCAGTATGTGAAATCCTAAATCTTAGCCTTGACTATGCACTAGTAGGACATAAATTTCTTCCTCTTGAGGCTTCAAATAATTGCCTTGATGATGGGTACAATTCAAAATTTTAGCAGGAAGAAACTTTCGTCCATGCACTCACCTTCACGTAAAAGAACCCTTAAAATATGCAAAATGGGGATAAAAGTCAAGGAAAACGGGTGCTTTGTCATAAACAATGGGGAATTACAACTTAAAATTACCAATAATTACGAAAAGACAGGGTGTGAAAATGATATTAATTCAGTCTCTGTTTTTAGATTCATGACTTGAATCTTGTTATTTTCCACAATGGCATAGGTATAGAGCCCGTTCCGGGGGCTGGTGAGGGAACCGGGATTGAGAAAAAATGTGTGGTGCTTTTTTTCCAGGGAGGCGAGGTGGGTATGACCCTGGATGATGAGGTTTGTCTTGGTTGAAATTCCGTTCAGAGGCCTATGGCCATGGTGGAGGAAAATGTTCAGTCCCATGAATTGAAACTCAAGTCCATGGGACTGATCAGGATAAAAGGAGGGGGTATCACAATTGCCATAGACATAATACACCTTATTTTTCATCTCTTTGAGATTGTCCCGGATATGATTGGGCTGAAAATCTGGGGAGTTCCATCTGCCATAACGGGTGTCAAAGAGATCTCCGGCCACCACCAGGATGTCGTCAGGTTTAAGAAGGGATTTTAAGGTCATCCATGTGGCATAGCTGCCATGGACATCGGCGGTGATAAGAAGTCTGGACATGGTTCTATCGATCCTTTAAAAAGAGAGCGTGGTATTCGTCTTCGGAAATGTGTCGCTTTAATAAGCGGTGGATGAATTCGTAAATTTCTTCCAGTTCGTTGTCACCAAGGAGTGGCACCAAGTGTGCCATAAAGGTGTCTTCGGAAAATTTTTGAAGGTAAAACATGATGGTTTCTTCATCGGTTTTCCGATCCATACCAAAGGCACCCAGGCCTTTGTAACTATGTATGAAGTGGTGGGTATCTTTTTTCTGTTTTTTGG
>JASFYZ010000356.1:0-23469 GCA_045046665.1 Desulfobacterium sp. | reverse complement strand
ACGCTTTGCGATGATTTTGGTTAACTATCTGGAATTATTTAAATTAGCTTTGTCGCTGCGTTTGCCATTAACACCGGCTGGTGTCAAAGGCATATAAAGACGCAGGTTTGAACCTATGATCCATGGCGCTATTGTCCCTGAATTAGAACTGAACCACAAAATTAATCAATATAAGGAGGGTGGCTGAAAGTCGGTTTCGACCGATTGGTATGCGAATTGGTTTGTTTGTTTGAAAGGAAAAAGGAAAAAGATGAAAAAGGAGAATAAGATGAAAAAGAGGATTTTGGCAGTCGTACTTTTTTTTGCAATTGTTGGATTTTCCCTTCCCGTAATGGCCCTGGATGTTGATTTCAGTGGTGAATTTTATGTGGAAGGAATTCTTAACTCAGCAGAGGGTATGCTGAAGTCAGACAAGACAAGTGATTATCGTCAGATGCGCCTGCGGGTGAAGACCGATTTCATGGTTACAGATAAGTTGTCCCTTACTACCCGGTTTGATGCCCTTGAAAAGGTGTTGAGTTCCAATGATTCTGCCTTTGACAGTGATTCCGATGGAGCACGTTTTGATGAGGATGTGGATGATGACAATATTGATTTTGACCGGGCCTACATTTCCTACATCAGTCCCATCGGTTTGTTTCAGGTGGGCCGCATGCAAGGTGTCACCTGGGGAACCACATTCTGTGATGATGAAACCGACACCGACCGCATCAAATATGTGCTGCCCATTCCCATGGGAGATGGAAAACTTTATATAGGTGCTGTGGCGGAAAAAGTAACGGAGAACGACAGGGGAACAGAGTACAGCGATCTGGATAATGATAAATATTATATTGGCGCTACCTATAAAACCGCCAATTATTCCACAGGGCTATTGACAGCATTTTATAATTTTAAGCAATTTCAGGATCCGGGCCAGAGTTTTGCAACGGACGACTTCGCTGACGCTTACGGTATTCTGTCCGCGGGTGGGGGACTGGCTGATTTAAGTTCGGATCAGATATCTGCTTATATGGTTTACTCTGAGAGAGGTTTGACCACGGACGCCCAGGTGTTCCTGCTGGCTCCATATTTTAAAGGTGTTTTTGGTGACTGGGCTTTTGAAGCGGAGCTGGATTATATTTTTGGAAACGCATCCTATGATGTGTCCACTGCCAAAGATCGTGACATTCAGGCGTTTGCCTATTTTGCAGAAGCTAGTTATGATTATGGCCCGTTCACCTTCCAGGGTGGATTTGCCCATTCCAAGGGCGATGCCGATTACACCGACGGTGATATCGGTTCCATGGGGTATGTCTCCCCCGGTATTGACTGGGCAAAACTGTTTATCTTAAATGCTGATGATCATGGCATGAACACCACCCTTGGCAATGGGGTGGGCAATCATGTGGGGAATGGATTCGCAACGGCCTCCACGGCCATGTGTGACGGATATCAGATGCTCTATGCTGGCGCGGACTATGCGGTGACAGATGCGCTTACCCTTGGCATTATCGGCGCCATCTCAAAAGCCGACGAAGTCCCCGATGGTGCGGGGTATGACGATGACCAGGGCATGGAAGTGGATGTGAGCCTCACCTGGAATATCACAGACAATCTTGCTTACACTGCCATCGGTGCTTACCTGGACGGCGGTGACTACTGGTCTACAAGGGCTAGCGGTGGCGTGGACGATCCCTCAATTGATCCAGATATTTATACGCTGTATCATAAATTAACATTGATCTTCTAACTCAACTGTCTGTGTTGTACTGATACTAAAAAGGGTCTTAAAACCGAGCATCTCTGTTCGGTTTTAAGACCCTGTCTGTTTTGTAAGGGAGTTGATTTTAAATCCGTTCGTCTCCTCTCCCCCAGGTGGTGATCCTTAGAGATCCTAATCCAGACTTTGCGGTATTTCAAGATCCATTTCATCATCCATGTCCTGGGGGGTCGATTTCTTCCAGAATTTCCAGAACGGCACGTTCTCAATGTCATTCACCTCATCATCGAGTTCCTCCAGGGGTAGCGGGGGAATGGGCTGGCGTTGTTGAAGGGATTTCTCGTCGGGGTAAGAGGGTGCTTCTCCCTTTTTCCAGAACATCCAGAACGATTTTTCTTTTGCCTTCATTTGCGTGGGGACTTGGGGAATGAGGGTTTCTGGATTCGCCCGGGTCAGGTCTTCTTGGTGGGAATTCTTTCCGGCGCCAGCTTCAGAAAGGTCAAGGCTCTGGCGGTCAAATATCCTTTGGTTGATTTCTGCGGCAATGGAATTCATTGCAGGAATGATGTTATCCACCGTGTCCGCCAAGCTGGAAAAGGTTTGAACGGGAGCATGGGGGAGGGGGCTGGAATAAACTTTTGTATCCAAGCTGAAAGTTCCGGCAAACTCAGTGATGCTGCCGGAAATAATATACTGAACTGCGGTATTTTCAGCCACGGCTTTCATCAGGGCATCACCGGATAATTGAGGGGCATTATGGATTTGGGCAAGAATGATTTTTTCAGGAACAATGGTGATTTTATTTTTCCAGGCAAGCCGTGAGGAGAGCATCTGGTAAATGCCCTTCTTTATATAGGCCAAATCTTTTTCTGCATTGACGGTGAATGGAAGGATGGCCACCTTTTGTGACTGTGCCCGGGCAGTCATGGGGGGGGCCAGAGAAAAGGTGAGGACAATAAGCAGAAAGATGAGGACATTGACGGATTTTGATAAGCGGAATTGTTTCAAAAAATAACTCCTGTCTATTGTTGGCCTTCTGTTGAATGTGGGGGTGCTTGTCGGTAAAACCATCGAATCTGTGGGGTCAGGTTTGCTGCTGTTGTTCATTGAGAAGGTTTTGCGACCAGTTAATGAACAAATGTACAGTCATACAGTCCGGAACTCTAACTTGCCAGGCGCTGAACCCCCAACATGGAGCTATAGTTTTTGTTTGAGAAGATCCGTGACCACCTTGGGATCTGCCTTTCCTTTGGTTTTTTTCATGATCTGCCCCATGAAAAAACTGAACAGCTTTGTTTTTCCATTTTTATAGGCATCATGCTCGTTGGGATTGGCTTCAATCACAGACATCACAATACCTTCCAGTTCCGATTGGTCTGATACCTGCTCCAGTCCCCTTTCCTTCATAATGGCAAGGGGGTTTTTATCTGAAGTTATCATTTCTTCAAACACGGTTTTGGCGGTCCCGGCATTTAGTTTTCCTGCCTCCACAAGGGCTAACAATTCTGACAGGCCACTGGCAGACACCGGAATGGACTCAATGGTGAGCCCTTGACTTTTCACCAGTCCGAGAACCGGCCCCATGATCCAGTTGGCCACCTGTTTTTTGTCATTCAGGTTGGATGCTGCTTCCTCATAATAGTCAGCGAGTTGGCGGGAGCCCGTTAATACCCCGGCATCATATTCTGACAACTGATAGTCAGATATGAATCGTTGTTTTCTGGCCTCTGGCAGTTCCGGCATCTCTTTTTTTACATCGTCAATCCAGGCATCATCCACAATAAGGGGGACCAAATCCGGATCAGGGAAATAACGGTAATCGTGGGCATTTTCCTTGCCCCTCATGGATCGGGTGACGTTTTTGTTCGGGTCCCACAGCCGGGTTTCCTGTATGACTTCTTTGCCCTCTTCAAGGACATAGGTCTGTCGCTGGATCTCATGGCGAATGGCCTTTTCAACGTGTTTAAAGGAGTTGAGGTTTTTTAACTCCGTGCGGGTACCAAATTCTTCCTGGCCCACAGGGCGCAGGGAAATATTGGCATCACATCTAAAACTCCCCTCCTCCATGTTGCCGTCGCAGATATCAATATATTTAAGGATGGCGTGGAGTTTTCTTAAGTAGGCCCCTGCCTCTTCCGCCGATCGCATGTCAGGTTCACTGACAATTTCCACCAGGGGAACCCCGGTGCGGTTAAGATCCACCATGCTTTTGCCCCGGACGGGGTCATGAATGAGTTTTCCGGCATCCTCTTCCATATGAATGCGGGTGATGCCGATGCGTTTTGGGGCGGCCCCTTCGGGTTCCACTACGAGATGGCCATGCTCTGCAATGGGAAAGGCGTATTGAGTGATCTGGTATCCCTTGGGAAGATCGGGATAAAAATAGTTTTTCCGGTCAAATCGACTCTCCCTTGCAATGGTACAATCTGTGGCCAGGGCGCTTTTAATGGCAAAGGTAACTGCCATTCGGTTTAACACGGGCAATACCCCGGGCATGCCAGTGCACACCGGACAGGTATTGGCATTGGGGGGGGCACCAAAGGTGGTGGGGCAGTTGCAGAAAATTTTGGTTTTGGTTTTTAGCTGGGCGTGAACTTCAAGTCCTATGACAGGTTCAAAGAGCATTGTTAAGTTATCCTGTTGTCTTGTGTATTGAAGGCTTTATATGTATGACGTCTTTGATCATTGTTACCGCAAGCGGGTTTGCTATGGTGATTAATTTAAGAAATCCATATGGAAAAATTAAGCCATGTTAAGCCTTTCTTATAGCGCTGATGATTTGATTTATCAATATTAATTTTTGTGTTATGGTTAACAGATTTTTGGATTGACGCTCATTCGCTGTGGGTTTTTTTGTTAAAAATATAGAATATTTCGATAATGGGATAAGTGAGGCTGGTAAGTGAAGTTTTTTTTATGTGTGATTGGAATGGTGATGATCATTGAGGGGTTACCCTATTTTACCTTTCCTGAAAAAATGAAAGAGGTAATGACCGTGGTGACAACGCTTCCCCATAATGGTTTAAGGCGTTTTGGCGGAATTTTGATGCTTCTGGGGCTGGGGGTGGTTTACCTTGGCAAGTGTGTGCTGTAATGTATTTAATTTCTGATTATACCTACAAACTTCCTCCGGACCAGATTGCCCAGCAGCCTGTGGATCACCGGGGAACTTCAAAGCTGATGCACCTGAATCGAAACACCGGTAAAATTTTTCATCATTCCTTTGATGATTTGTTATCCATTCTCAAGCCAGATGATCTTTTGGTGGTCAATGACACCCGGGTGATTCCAGCCCGTCTGAAAGGTGTTAAGGAGAGTGGGGGCAAGGTTGAGGTGCTTATTATAGATTATAGCGCTGGCATGAGCTGTCTGGAAGAAAACGGATACTTCCAGTGTGAGTGCATGGTCCGGGCCTCTAAAAGTCCCCGGGAAGGAACCCGGCTTTTTCTGGGAGGAGGTATCTCCGCCCGGGTTGAAGGGGTAAACGCAGGCCTTTTTGGGGTGCGGTTTTTTTGTGATACCGATTTTAGGGCAGCCTTGGAAGCGGCGGGAGAAATCCCTCTTCCCCCTTATATACTCCGGCATGACAACACGGATCAGGACCGGGACAGGGAAAATTATCAGACGGTGTATGCGGCCCGGGAAGGAGCTGTTGCAGCCCCCACCGCCGGGCTTCACTTCACCCGGGAACTCATGGATGGTTTGGAGAAAAAAGGCATTGAGTTTGCAAAAATAACCCTGCATGTGGGCCATGGGACCTTTGCGCCGGTGCGTGTGGAAGACATCCGAGATCACCAGATTCATTCGGAATTTTTTTCCATCACCCAGGACACAGCCCAGCGCATTAATAGGGCAAAGGATGAAGGCCGCCGGGTCATTGCCGTGGGAACCACCAGTGTCCGTACACTGGAATTTTCTGCAAAAGAGACGGGGCGGGTGACCCCGGGCAGTGGCATGTGTGATCTTTATATTTATCCTGGATACCAGTTCAAGGTGGTGGATGCCATGGTGACCAATTTTCATCTGCCGGAATCCACCCTGCTTATGCTGGTGTCTGCCTTCGCTGGTAGAGAAACCATTCTCCAGGCCTACCAGGAAGCCGTGGAACAAAAATATCGATTTTTCAGTTATGGGGATGCCATGCTGCTTGAGTAACGCCTGGCATGGACAAGTCTAAAGCTAAGAGGGCTTTTAAATTTTTGCCCAAATAATACGAAAATAAGAGATGAAAATCTAAAAATGCTGACATTTGAAATTGAAAAAAAGAGCACTGATTCCCGTGCCCGCACCGGCACTATCGTCACCGCCCATGGTGAAATCCCCACCCCGATTTTCATGCCCGTGGGCACATTGGGCACGGTGAAGGCTGTTTCCGTGGAGGAGCTGAAACAATGTGAGGCCAGGATCATTCTTGGAAATACCTATCATCTATATCTTCGCCCTGGCTGTGAGGTGATGACCCACATGGGCGGGCTTCACAAATTCATGAACTGGGATCGTCCCATTCTCACGGACAGCGGCGGATTTCAGTTTTTTTCCCTGGCAAAGCTGGCAAAATTTTCTGATGAAGGGGTGAACTTTCAGTCCCACATTGACGGCTCCCGTCATCTGTTTACCCCGGAAAAGGCGGTGGATATTCAAATGGTATTGGATTCTGATATCATGATGTCCCTGGACTGGTGTATTCAACACCCCGCCAATGAAAAAGAGACCATGACAGCCCTTGAGAAAACAACCCTATGGGCACGGAGGGGCAGGGATCACTGGCTGGAAAAGGGGGGCGTAAATAATCTGTTTGGTATTGTTCAGGGGGGGATGTACCCCCACCTTCGCACTCTTTCTGCCGAGCAATTGATTGAACTTGATTTCCCGGGCTATGCCGTGGGGGGGTTGAGTGTGGGGGAACCCACGGACATGATGTATGAGATGGCCGATCACACCGTGCCGCTGTTACCCCATGATAAACCCCGATATGTCATGGGGGTGGGCACCCCGGAAAATCTTGTGGAGATGGTGGGCATGGGGGTGGATATGTTTGACTGTGTCATGCCCTCCCGAAATGCCAGAAACGGCCAGCTTTTCACGACCCGGGGTACCATTAATATCTACAATGCCCGGTTTCGCATGGATGAAAATCCCATTGATGACACCTGTGATTGCTATGTGTGTCAGAATTATTCCCGGGCTTACCTGCGTCATCTTTATAAAACCAGAGAGTTGTTGTCCTACCGCCTTAACACCATCCATAATCTTCATTATTATTTAAATTTAATGGAAAGGATTCGTCAATCCATCAAGGCGGATCAGTTCCTGACTTTTAAAAAGGAATTTTTCTCACAATTGTCCAGGGATGCCTGAAAAATCGGCATGATCACAATGCCACTTGGTCCTTGCATAGTTATCGCTCTTCATGGGTGTTGCCTTTGGATGGGGGGGCAATGTTATGATCAATCCCGGATGGGGCTTTGTTAAAGAATAGATAACATAAACCTGATTCCGTTGCCCAACAACTCCCGGGAGTGGCCAATGTTGTGAGTACCTGCAAACCAACCATAAGGAGCTCAATAGATAAAATGATCGCGTCTAAAATTGAAGAGGCCATGACAATATCCTCATGGATTCGTAAAATGTTTGAAGAGGGAAACCGGCTCAAGGCCATACACGGGGAAAAAAATGTTTTTGATTTCAGTCTGGGAAATCCAAATCTGCCCCCCCCAAAGGAGTTTCATGATGCCCTGGAAACTGCCATTGCCCAAGGTAAGGAGCAGGGTCATGGATACATGCCCAACACCGGATTTGTCCACGTTCGGGAGGCCATTGCCAAAACTTTAAAAGTACAGCAGGCAGCCGAGGTCACCGCCGAAGACATTGTGCTCACCTGTGGGGCTGCTGGCGGGTTGAACATTGTCCTAAAGGCCTTGCTCAATCCTGGGGAGACCGTATTGGTGCCCGCCCCTTTTTTCCCGGATTATCATTTTTATGCGGTCAACCATGGGGGTAGTCTTGAGACTGTTGCCACCCATGCGGATTTTACCCTGGATATGGAAGCCTTTGAGGCGGCCATCACTGAAAAGACCCGGGTGGTGATCATCAATTCCCCCAATAATCCCACCGGTCAGATCTACTCCCAGAAAAGCCTGGATGCCCTGGGAGCCCTTTTGGAAAAAAAGAGTCTTCAGTATGGCCGGGAGATCTATCTGGTGTCTGATGAGCCCTATCGCAAGATTGTTTTTAATGACACGGATGTGCCCCCGGTATTTGCCAGTTATGCCAATTCCATTGTGGTCAGCTCTCATTCTAAGGATCTTTCCCTTGCCGGTGAGCGCATCGGGTGTGCGGTGATTAATCCCGATCTCACCTACAAAAATGAATTGCGCAGTGCCCTGGCCCTGGCCAACAGAATATTGGGATTTATCAATGCCCCGGCCCTGATGCAGCGGGTTCTGCCCTTTTTGCAGGAGACCAGTGTTGACATTGATGCCTATCGACGGAAACGGGATATCTTCTGTGATGGGTTGACCGATGCCGGGTATACCTTCACTGTCCCACCGGGGGCGTTTTATATTTTCCCCACCTCCCCTGTGCCAGATGATGTGGCCTTTGTAAGTGCCCTGCAAGAGGAATTAATCCTTGCCGTTCCAGGAACGGGATTTGGTGGCCCCGGTCATTTCAGGCTGGCCTTTTGTGTGGCAGATGAGGTGATTGAAAATTCACTGCCCGCCTTTAAACGGGTAATGGAAAAATATTAATGGAGGTTTCTTGTGCATGAAATGGGAATTGCCCAGCAGATGATCTCCATTGCCCTGGGGGCCATCCCTAAAGATTTGCCGGATCCCAGGGTGGAGCGATTGAATCTGCGGGTGGGCCGAATGGCCGCCGTGGTGGAGGACAGTTTGAAATTTTGCTTTGAAATCATATCAAAGGATACCTGTCTTGAAGGGGCAGAGCTTGTCATTGAGACGGTGCCGGTGATGGCCCGATGCCGTCAATGTCACCATGAATGGGAGGTCTCGGATGTGGTGTTTACCTGCCCCTCATGTGGAAAAGGTGAAATTGAAGTGCTTTCCGGCAGGGAGCTGGAAGTGGCATCCCTGGAGCTTGCCGATTAAAACCCTCTGCTTAATGATGATGTCTTTTAAAAATGGTGAAGGAGTGTCAGTATATGGAAATTAATATTCAAAAACGGGTGCTGGAAGCCAACGAAACTATGGCAGATAAAAACAGGCGCTTGTTCAAGGAAAAAGGGGTGTTTGTCCTGAACATGATGAGTTCCCCGGGTTCTGGAAAAACCGAAATACTTTGTAAAACATTGCGACGTCTCATGCCGGAAGTGGCCACCGGGGTCATTGTGGGGGATGTATGCACCCGGAATGATGCCGATCGCCTGGAAACCACAGGGGCAGCAGTGGTACAGATCAACACAGATGAATTTGGCGGGGACTGTCATCTGGCGGCCCATCTTATTGAAAAATCGGCCCTTACTATGGATCTGGCAGCTCTGGATCTTCTTATTGTTGAAAATATTGGTAACCTGGTATGCCCTGCGGAGTTTGATATTGGTGAAAATGCCAAGGCCGTTGTGCTCAGCGTCACCGAAGGGGAAGATAAACCCTTAAAGTACCCTCTGATGTTCCAGGTGGTAGACATTGCCATTTTAAATAAGATTGATCTCTTGCCCTATCTGGATTTTGATGCCAAAGAGGCAGTGGATAATATGAAAAAGGTCCATCCGGGGTTGCCTGTGTTTGAGCTGTCCGCCAAAACCGAAGAGGGGATGGAGCCTTGGGTGCAATGGCTTAAAGATTCGGTGGCAAAAAAAGGCTATTGAAAAAATTAGGGGACCGTGGGGAGGGGCAGGCTCGTGTTATTGACACTTTTGCGTGAATTTTCTTTACAGGATGTTGTCAAAAGAATGGAGCCTGATAAAAGCCTCAGCCTCCAATAACAAAAGCCTGACCCTACTGGCCCACCCATTATGATGATTGCTGGATGTTATGACCCACCCCATTTTTTCCAGGAGGGCTTTTATGACGCGAAAAAAAGCACAGTTTGCAGGTTCGTGGTATCCGTCTGATGCCAGAGAATGTCAGCGGGAAATTGAGGCGTTTGTTAAGTCGACAACGGTTCCCGAAGGGAATTTTCAGTGTGGTATTGTTCCCCATGCCGGGTGGTTTTTTTCAGGCAGCATTGCCTGTCGGGTGATGGCGGCCCTGGGCAAAAGCAACGCTCCGGATTTGGTTCTTATCTTTGGCATGCACATGCATGGGAATGAGGCCCCCCGCATCCTGGCCCAGGGGGGATGGGAAACGCCCCTGGGGCCCCTTGACGTCCATGAACCCTATGTCCAGGCTCTGTCAAAAAAAGTGGCATTTGAGCAGGATACCCCCCACACCTTTCCCGGAGATAACACCATTGAAGTTCAGCTATCTTTGGTGAAATATTTTTTTCCCAATGCCGCCATGGTGCCCGTGGGGATACCGCCTTCACCCGTGGCAAATCAAATAGGCGTATCTGCCGTCGAGGTCGCCGGTGAAATGGGTCTTAATATGGTGGTGATTGGCTCCACGGATTTGACCCATTATGGCGAGAATTTTGGATTCACACCGGCTGGCACCGGCCCCGGGGCCCTGGAGTGGATGGAAAAAGAAAATGACGCCACGGCCATGGATGCCATTTTGTCCATGGACGGCGATGAGATTCTTTCCCAGGGGCAGAAACGCCGGAATATGTGCTGTGCAGGGGCCGTGGCAGCCACCGTGGGCAGTGCCAGGGCCATGGGCGCAGTCAAGGGCATGACCCTGGACTACGCCACCAGCTTTGATAAAAGCCCTGGCACCAGCTTTGTGGGATACACCGGGGTGCTATTCGGCCAGTGACCCAATGTAATCCATGGCTTTTTTAATCCGTGTGATGGTTTTTTCTTTACCCAGGGCAAGGATCATTTCAAAAATTCCCGGACTGACGGTGGTGCCGGTGAGGGCCACCCGCAGGGGCTGGGCAATTTTTCCAAATTTGAGTTCAGTCTTTTCCATGACCTTTTTTAATGCATCTTCAAGGTTCTCTTGCGTGAACTCTTCCAGGGCCTCCATGTACTGGACTGTTAGTTCCAGTGTGGGCAGGGTTCCCTTTTTCAGGAACTTTTTGGCGGCCTTCTCTTCGAGCACAACATCCTCTTTAAAATAAAATGCGGCACTTTCAGCCATTTCCACCAATGTTTTGCTCCGGGGTTGGAGGGTCTCAATGGCCAGATCAAGGGCCTGACCTTCCGCCACTGTGAGCCCCAGTTTCCCAAGGAATGGGATTAAAAGTGGTGCCAGTTCTGACGGTTTTTTTGCCTGGATGTGCTTGGCATTGAGGGCAGTGAGCTTATCCATGTCAAACATGGACGGCGATTTGCCAATGTGGTCCAGGGAAAATTTTTCAATTAGATCTTCCCGGGTGAAAAATTCCTGGTCCCCAAAGGACCACCCCAATCGTACCAGATAGTTGAGCATGGCATCGGGCAGGAATCCCATGTCACGGTATTCACCGACAGACATGGCTCCGTGGCGCTTGCTCAATCGGGCCTTGTCCGATCCCAGCACCATGGGTACATGGGCAAACAGGGGCAGCTCTGCACCCAATGCCTTGTAAATCAGGATTTGTTTGGGGGTATTCACCAGGTGGTCATCCCCCCGGATGATGGTGTTTATGTCCATGGTGAGGTCATCCACCACCACGGCCAGATTGTACATGGGGCTGCCATCACTTCTTTGGATGATAAAATCATCCAGCTCACTGTTGGGAAAAGCCGTGTTACCTTTTACAACGTCTTCCACAACGGTGGAACCTGTCCGGGGAGCCTTGATTCGCACCACCATGCCGGGGCCAGGTGCGAGGTTCTTTTCCCGGCATTTTCCGTTGTACATGGGCTTTTTTCCAGCAGCCTTTGCCTCGTCTCTCATGGCATCCACCTCCTGGGAGGTACAGCTGCAACAATAGGCATGGCCGGAATCCACAAGTTTCTGGATGTATTCCTTGTAAATATCATAGCGCTGGGTCTGGAAAAAGGGGCCTTCATCCCAGTCAATACCCAGCCATTCAAGGGATTCAAATATGGCATCCACAGATTCTTTGGTGGATCGGGCCTGGTCGGTGTCTTCGATTCTTAAGACAAATTTACCGCCGGTTTTCCGGGTATAAAGCCAGTTAAAAAGGGCCGTACGTGCCCCGCCAATATGCAGATAGCCCGTGGGGCTGGGGGGAAAGCGTGTGATGATTGTGTCCATTGTGTCTCCGTCCTTATTTATTGTGTCGGTGGGTCGACATGTCTGTTGTTTTTTTAAATCTGAACCCGTCCATGCGTATAACCACGCCGCATTTTTCTATCACAACAGGGGGGCTTTGGGCAAGTTGGAATCAAGGAAAATGATTATTTCCTTGACAATTAAACGGATTTGATTTAAATATTTTTGTTTACTATGACAATGGTATATTATATGAATTTTTAGACAAATTAGATAGTTAGGAGAATACAACATGGCAGTCCCCAAACAAAAATCATCCAAGAGTCGAGGCCGAAAAAGACGTACCCACCAGAAAGTAGCGGTTCCCACCATTTCAGTGTGTCCTGAATGCCAGGAAGCCAAGCTTCCCCATACAGCATGCCCTGAGTGTGGTGCTTACAAAGACAAAAATGTTAAGGCTGTTGAGGCTGAAGCGTAATTTGAGATTGCGTTGTCGTTGTTTTTTCACCACCCCCAGGAAAAAGGAGAGGGCACTGACCCCATGAGTGTTGCAATAAAAGTAAAGAAGATAATAGCAGAGAAGCTTTCCGGCATTGACCTTGAAGATGTGGTTTCTGAAGCATCTCTTGTGGACGATCTTGGTGCCGACTCCCTGGCTTTGGTTGAGCTGATCATGTCCATGGAAGAGGCCTTTGACATGGAAATTGATGATGATGATGCTGAAAAAATGCTGACAGTACAGGATATTATAGCCTATGTTGAGGGAAAATCATGAGTGCCGTAGATAACACCTCCCTGCAAAAGGGTGAAAAAAAAGATGTTATCATTATTGGTAGTGACCACGCCGCATTTGAGCTCAAAGAGAAGTTGAAAAAATTTCTCGGGGAGCTGGGTCTGGAAGTTGAGGATGCCGGTACCTATGATGAAACCTCCATGAACTATGCAGACGTTGGGAAAAAAGTGGCCCAGGCCATATCGGATAACACCTATACCCGGGGTGTCCTGCTGTGCGGTACCGGCCTTGGCATGTCCATGGTGGCCAATCGGTTTCCCAACGTCAGAGCAGCCCTTTGCAGTGATATTTTTTCTGTACGCATGAGCCGCTGCCACAATGACTCCAACATCCTTGTGATGGGAGGCCGATTGGTGGGGGATGCGCTTGCATATGAACTGGTCCGGGAATGGCTTGATACCCCCTTTGAGGGGGGGCGGCACCTGGACAGGATCATGAGTTTTTAACAGCATGCCATGCAAAATTTTCTGACCCCCGGGTTCTAATGGCGGATTAAGGGTGAAAATGGACATGTGTGTATTGTTACACTTAATATGGAAATTCCGGCAGAATAAAAGGGGTTTTCAAACGTTGTTGTGGACGGACCCAGGTTAGCACATCGGTCCGTCTGTGGCGGTTAATATAAAAAGAATTGTGAAGAAATGGAGAGTTAACGATGTCCTGCATTGAAGCGGTTGATTCCGATGTGGCCGGGATAATAGCCGATGAACTGTTGCGTCAAGAGCAGGGACTGGAGCTCATTGCTTCAGAAAACACTGCAAGTCGTGCCGTCATGGAAGCTCAGGGATCTGTCCTGACCAATAAATATGCCGAAGGCTATCCGGCAAAAAGATATTACGGTGGGTGTGTAAATGTTGACAGGGCCGAGACCCTTGCCATTGATCGAGCCAAATCCCTTTTTGGTGCAGAGCATGCCAATGTCCAGCCTCATTCTGGTTCCGGGGCTAATATGGCGGCTTATTTTGCACTGCTCAAGCCCGGTGACACGGTTCTGGCCATGGATCTTTCCCATGGCGGACATCTGACCCATGGCAGTCCGGTGAGTTTTTCCGGGCGGTTGTTCAATTTTGTCCATTACGGACTCTCCGCCACCACCCAGCGCATTGATCTCAATGAAGTGGAAGCCCTTGCGGCAAAACACAAACCCCGCCTGATTGTGGCAGGTGCCAGTGCCTATCCCAGAATTCTTGACTTTAAAGGATTTGCCCAGATTGCTGCGGATCACAATGCCCTGTTTATGGTGGATATGGCCCACATTGCAGGCCTTGTTGCAGCGGGGCTGCACCCGTCCCCTGTGCCCTTTGCCGATGTGGTCACCTCCACCACGCACAAGACCCTGAGAGGTCCCCGGGGGGGCTTGATCCTTTGCCGGGAGGCTTTGGGAGCCAAAATTAACAGCCAGATTTTTCCCGGTATCCAGGGCGGCCCCCTGATGCACATCATCGCAGCCAAGGCCGTGGCCTTTAAAGAAGCCCTTGATCCGGCCTTTAAGGTTTATCAGCAAAAGGTGGTGGAAAATGCCGCAGTGCTGTCCGAGACATTAATGGCGCACAATGTTCAACTGGTGTCCGGTGGAACGGATAATCATCTCATGCTGGTGGATCTCACCAATAAAAATATTTCAGGCAAAGATGCGGAAAATAAGCTCGGAATTGCTGGCATCACCGTGAATAAAAACGCCATCCCCAATGACCCCAGAGGTCCCATGATCACAAGTGGTGTTCGCATGGGAACCCCTTTGCTCACCTCCCGGGGCATGGGAAAAGAAGAAATGAAAACCGTGGCCCAGTGTATCTGTGATGTGCTTGACGGACAGGTGGACCCCCAGACCGTTAAAACCAGGGTGCTGGAATTGTGTCAGCAATTTCCCCTGTATAGAGATCGGTGAACGTGGAAACGCTTATAACTTCCCGGCCCTCCTGGAATGCTTATTTCATGGGCATTGCGGATCTCGTATCCACCCGTGCCACCTGCATCCGTCGACGGGTGGGGGCCGTACTGGTCAAGGATAAGCGAATTCTATGCAGTGGCTATAACGGAGCACCCACCGGTATTGCCCACTGTGACCAGACCGGGTGTCTCCGGGAAAAACTTAATGTGCCCTCCGGGGAAAGACATGAACTGTGCCGTGGGGTTCATGCCGAACAGAATGCCATTATTCAGGCGGCCTGCCACGGGATTTCTGTGAAAGGTGCCACCCTTTATTGTACCCATCAACCTTGCTCAATCTGTTCAAAAATGATTATTAATGCCGGAATTGTCATGGTGTACTACCGCCATGGTTACAATGATGCCATGTCCCTTGAAATGTTCAGCCAGGCGGGAATTGAGCTGGTTCAATTGCCAACATAACTATTCAGATAGCACCCCAGGATTGGGAAAACCACTGTTCAGTATCTGTTTAACAGTGCTCTATATTCGTCCATTCAGGACTTCGAAGCATACTATTGCTATTCGAGGAGGCCTGAATGGGTGAAGATGGGGTGCTGCTGAACAGATACTTGCCAACAAACTAAAACGTGTGCCATCATACCACCGGCATACAATAATGTGAGGTTCTGAAATGAAGTGTCCCTATTGTGGAAAATTGGACAGCAGGGTCATTGATTCCCGGTTGAGTCGAACAGAACTTGAGATTCGCAGACGTCGGGAGTGCCAGGCGTGTCTCCGCCGTTTCACCACCTATGAAAAGGTGGAGGATGTTCCGGTGATGATCATCAAAAAAGATGGGCGCCGGGAAAATTTTGTGCGGGGTAAGATTTTGACTGGTATCCAAAAGGCCTGTGAAAAACGCACCATCTCCATTGATCAGATGGAAGGGGTGGTTGACGACATTGAACGGGACCTGCGGGATAACAACGAAAAAGAGGTGGCCTCCTGGGAATTGGGGGAAAAGATCATGAAACGTCTCCATGCCATGGATGATGTGGCCTATGTCAGGTTTGCTTCGGTGTACCGGGAATTCAAGGATGTGGATGACTTTATCAATGAATTAAAACGCCTGGCTCCCGGTAAGGACAAAAACGGACAATTTTAATTGAAAAATAAAGAAGCATACATGACCCGGGCCATTGCCCTGGCTGAAAAGGGGCGGGGATTTACCTCTCCCAATCCCATGGTGGGTGCCGTGGTGGTTAAAAAGGGCCGCATCGTGGGAGAGGGGTGGCACAAAGGCCCCGGTCTTGCCCATGCAGAGGTCAATGCCATTGATGATGCCGGAGAACAGGCCAGAGGAGCAGAAATTTATGTAACCCTGGAGCCCTGTAACCACTTTGGCAAAACGCCACCCTGTACCCGTAAAATTTTTGACGCTGGTATCAGTCGGGTGATAATCTCAGTTGTGGACCCCAACCCCCTTGTTAAAGGAGGGGGGATTGAGTCCTTAAGGGAAAAAGGCATCACCGTTGAAACCGGGGTGTGTCAACGGGCTGGAGAAACCCTGATTGAAGATTTTGTCTGGTATGTAAAAAATCAGAAACGCCCCTTTGTAATACTCAAATGTGCTTCAACTCTGGATGGTCGCATTGCCACCCGCACCGGTGACTCCCGCTGGATTACCAATGAAAAATCCCGGGCACATGTTCATCTCCTGCGCCATTCTGTGGATGCCATTCTCATTGGATCGGGTACCCTGAAAGCAGATAATCCTTCCTTGACCTCCCGGGTGGAGGGCATGGAGACCCGTGACCCCCGCCGAATTATCCTGGATTCTCACCTTTCCATTGATCCCAATGCGCTTGTTCTCACCGGTCCTTCCAATGCAGACACCATTGTCATGACCGCCCCGGATGCCCCTTCCCATAAACGAAAAATACTTGAAGACAATGGTGTCACTGTGGTGGCCGTGTCCCAATGCCCCGGTTCTGGGGGGCTGGATCTTACTGAGGTCATGGAAACCCTTGGGGAGATGAATATCATGAGCCTTCTCATTGAGGGTGGTGGCACCGTGATTGGATCAGCCCTGGCAGCAGGGGTGGTGAACAAAGTGATGTTTTTTCTGGCCCCCAAGTTATTGGGGGGAGATGATGGTATTCCCGTGTGCCGAGGCCGGGGGCCTGCTTTGATGAAAGATTCTTTTTCCCTGAAACGGGTTGACATGGTGCCGTTTGATGATGACATTCTTGTCCAAGGTTATCTTAAATAGCGTATAGTCTTAATTCTAATAAATTAGAATTAATGTGGTTTTTTGGGTAGGGGATTTGATAAATCCGGGGAGAAGACATGTTTACAGGCATTATTGAAGCCGTGGGAACCATTTCAGGGATTAAAACCCATGGCCAGGGAAAGGTATTGACCATTGAAACGGGCATGGACCTTTCCCAATGCAAAATCGGTGACTCCATTGCCGTGAACGGTGCTTGTCTTACGGCGGTTACCCTTCATAAAAACAGTTTTTCCGTTGATATGGCTCCGGAGACCGTCGACAGGACCACCTTTCAAAAAAAAACACCGGGTAGCCGGGTGAATCTTGAAAGAGCACTCAGGCTGTCTGACCGCCTGGATGGACACCTTGTTTCGGGCCACATTGACGGCACCGGTACTATCTTATCCATTCAGAAGTTGAGCAATGCCGTGATTTTGACCATTGGCGTCTCTGATGCGCTGGCTGGGGAGATGATTGAAAAGGGCTCCGTGGCCATTGAGGGGGTCAGTCTTACCATTAATAAAGTCATGGACAATGCCTTTGAATTGAGTATCATTCCCCATACTGCACAGATTACAACCATTGCTTACATGAAAGTGGGAGACATGGTTAACATTGAAACTGACATGCTTGGGAAGTACGTAAAACGATTCCTTCAAATGGGTGCCATTCCCAAGGCAAAGACCACCAGCGGTGGATTGAGTATGGAACTGCTGGCAAAAAATGGTTTTTTATGACAAGCATGGCCGTTATCACCAGTTACAACGAAAAATGAAAAAATCGGGTGCGTTATCATCCAGTATCCAGCATCTGCTTTTTTATACCAATAAATATATAGCAGTTCTTGCACTGCCATAAAAAAATGAAAGGCCGTGTCCCCCCAAATAAAAGGGGCGCAGGTAGCCCATTGCACAGCGTTTCATCTACAAGTTAAAAGGAGTGAAAATATTCTCAAATGCCTCAAATTACAATTGAACAGGCCTTAGAAGACATGAAAGCCGGTCGCATGGTGATTCTGGTGGATGATGAAGACCGTGAAAATGAAGGGGATCTGACCATGGCGGCAGAAGCCGTTACCCCGGAGGCCATTAATTTCATGGCCACCCATGGCCGGGGCCTGATCTGTCTTTCCCTTTCCGGTGACATCGCAGATCGACTGGGATTGCCCATGATGGTGGAGGATAATACCTCACCCTATGAGACTGGTTTTACGGTTTCCATTGAGGCCAAAGTGGGTGTGACCACTGGGATTTCTGCTGCAGACAGGGCCACCACGGTCCAAACGGCAGTAGCAGATGGAGCCACCGCAAGTGATCTTGTAAGTCCGGGGCACATCTTTCCCCTCAGAGCCCGGGACGGTGGGGTAATGGTGCGCATTGGCCAGACCGAAGGATCTGTGGATCTTGCCACCCTTGCCGGGTGTAAACCTGCTGGGGTTATCTGTGAGATCATGGACGATGATGGAACCATGGCACGTATGCCCTCCCTGGAAAAATTCAGTGAGAAACACAATATCGGCATCTGTAGTGTGGCGGATCTGGTGAACTACCGCTTGAAAACAGAATCCTTTGTGCGAAAGGCGGCTGAAACCGTTATTCCCACAGAATTTGGCGGTGAGTTCCGCATCATTGCCTATGAAAATGATCTGGATAATCTCACCCACATTGCCATGGTTAAAGGTGAAATTGATTCTGAAAAAGCCATTCTGGTGAGGGTTCACTCCGAGTGCATGACCGGAGATATCTTTGGTTCCATGCGCTGTGACTGTGGGGACCAACTCCACAAGGCCATGGGCATCATGGAAAAAGAGGGCAATGGGGTTATCCTTTATCTTCGTCAAGAAGGGCGGGGCATTGGGCTTGTAAATAAGCTTAAGGCCTATGAACTCCAGCGCCAGGGATGTGACACCGTAGAAGCCAACCTAAAGCTTGGGTTTGATGCGGACATGCGTGATTACGGTATTGGTGCCCAGATGCTTGCGGATCTCGGGGTTCGAAAAATGCGTCTGATGACCAACAATCCTACTAAAATGGTGGGGCTTGAAGGCTATGGTCTCAGCGTGGAAGAACAGGTGCCCATTGAAGTGAGTCCCAATGAGTTCAATAAAGATTATCTGAGCTGCAAACAGTTGAAAATGGGGCATTTACTGAAGATGTGCACCCCTGATCTTGATGAATAATCGTTTTTACTAAATAAAAATCCGTTTGGGGATAAGATGCCACCATCCCCTGCGGGTTAGATTTGGTTTTTTATATGAAACTCCGTCTAAGATACTGTAATAATTGGAGTTTCGATTTTGGTTGTGGGCGGACTGAGTCCAGAATACGGTTTGCCCATGGCAGTCTATATGAACGCCCTAAATAGATATGAGGATGAACAATGCCACATATAATTGAAGCCGGACTGCTGGCCGGTGGTAAAAAATTTGGAATTATTGCAGCACGGTTTAATGATTTCATCACGGAAAGGCTCGTAAATGGTGCGGTGGATGCCCTGAAACGAAGTGGTGCTGCGGACGAGAATATTACCCTTGTCAAGGTACCCGGTGCCTTTGAAATTCCCTTGATTGCAAAAAAAATGGCGGAGATGGACAAATTTGATGCCATCATCTGTCTGGGTGCCGTAATCCGGGGGGCCACCTCCCACTATGATTATGTGTGTGCCGAAGTCTCCAAGGGGGTTGCCACGGTGAGCCTGGATGCCAATGTACCGGTGATATTTGGTGTGCTCACCACAGATACCATAGAGCAGGCGGTGGAACGGGCGGGGACAAAAGCTGGCAACAAGGGCTTTGATTGTGCTATTGCTGCCATTGAGATGGCAAATCTCATGGCTGATATGGGTAGGACTGAATAAGCATGGGAGAGCGAAGGCAGGCGAGAATACTCGCCCTTCAGGCCCTTTATTATGCCGATGTGGACAAGGGTGACCCCAAAGAAATACTGGAGTTGTTTTGTGAACATCTGGCAGGTTCCATCACTGAAACGGTGAACCCCCTTTTCTTTCAACTGGTAACCGGTGTTTCAGAATCCCTGGAACAGCTGGACACCTTGTTGAATAAGTATGCCACCAACTGGCGAGTGAGTCGGATGTCAGTGGTGGATCGCAATGTGCTTCGTATGGCCATTTATGAATTTTTGAACTGCCAGGACATTCCCGCCACGGTTTCCATTAACGAGGCGGTTGATATCGGAAAAAGATTTGGTACCCGGGCCACAGGCCCTTTTGTTAACGGTGTTCTGGACCGCATTCGTCTGGCTGAGAAGATTGCGTCAAATACCTCTCCTGAATAACCTGCATGGCAAATTGGCCTGCCACAACGAAAATTGAAACGCCTATGATTCCATTATTTTGGACAGAGTTTCATAGAAAAAGTTCAGAAGGGGCTTGTAATAGCCCAGGTGCTCAACTATTAACACCAAGCCCGGTGGAAATTTCAACTGGAGGACTCTTTTGTGATTATTGAAAAACGTGAAGTGGGCCCAATCATGGCCAATTGCTATATACTGGGGTGTGAAGAGACCCGGGAGGCTGTGGTCATTGATCCAGGTGCAGAGGCGGATGTTATTTTAACCCTCCTTGCATCTCTTAAACTCAAGGTGAAGTATCTGTTAAATACCCATGGTCATTTTGACCATGTGGGGGCAAACAAAAAAATGAAGGATGCCACCCAGGCGGTTTTGATGATCCATGAAGCAGATGAGCCCATGCTGGCAGATCTTAACAAGGCGGCTTCTTCCTTTGGTCTTTCTGCTGAAAATTCCCCCAAAGCGGATGCCTATCTCAATGAAGGCGATGAGGTTACCTTTGGAAATATTACCCTTAAGGTGATCCACACACCCGGGCATTCCCTGGGGGGCATTTGCCTTTACACCAAGGGCCATGTGTTTGTGGGAGACACCCTGTTTGCCGGTTCCATTGGCAGAACAGATCTGCCCGGCGGTGATTATCAGCAATTAATTGATAACATTCGGCAGAAATTATTTCCCCTTTCCGATGATACCATCGTTCATCCTGGCCATGGGCCTGAATCCTCCATTGGCAGAGAAAAGCAGAGTAATCCATTTCTCCGTTGAATAGGGAGCTGTTGATAAACTGTCATGGCATCATTATTAAATGCATTATTGAAGCGCCTTCCACAGATCACCTCCCTTAAACGGGAGATTCTTCCCCTTTCAGTGTCACTGGAAGAATTCGCCATTCCCTGGGCATCCAGATCTGGGACGGTGGTTTTGCTCAGCGGTGGTGCCATGGATTGTGCCCGGTACCATATCCTGGCAGCAGAACCATGGCTGAGCCTGGTGTGCCATGGAAAGCATGTTGAAGTGACGGTTTCAGGGGAGTCCTTTATTTTTTCCATGGACCCCTTTGAAGCGTTGTCAGCCATTCTTAGTTTTTTTAAGGTCTCCTATCCCAAGGATGCCTCTTCCCCGGTGGCTTCAGGGCTTTTTGGTTATTTCTCCTATGACTTGAAAGATCGTATAGAAGACCTTCCCCGCACCTGTTCCCCCCGGAACCTTCCAGACCTATTTCTGGTTCTTCCCTCTGTTGTTGTGGTGCATGATAAGGTAACACATACCACGGAACTTTTTTATCCGGTTTTATCTCCCTCCAATGAGTTCAACGACATTGCCTCATTTATTGATGAACATTGCAAAGAAATTCTGGATCGGGCTATTTCTGCCGGTGCAGATGATCAGAGAGTTGGCCCGAATTGTGAAAAAGATCTGCCTGCCTGTCCCGGAGCAACAAGGGCTGGGGGAGGATATTCCATTGATCCGTCGGGATTTACCTCCAACTTCACCCGGGACTCTTACATGGCAGCAGTGGATCGCATTCTATCTTATATCCGGGCCGGAGATATTTACCAGGTGAATCTCTCCCAGAGATATGAGACCGGTTTTCAGGGAGATGCCTATACCTTCTTCCGGGATCTCTACCATCGTAACCCCGCCCCCTTTTTTGCCTTTGTCAATGCCGGGGACCATCAGATTGTCTCCACCTCCCCCGAGCGTTTTATTCGTCAGACGGGTCGATGTCTGGAAACACGCCCCATAAAAGGCACCCTTCCCCGGGGAAAAACCCCGGAGGAAGATGAGGCCCTGGCAAAGGAACTTGCCAGCAGTCCCAAGGATGATGCTGAACTGTCCATGATTGTGGATCTGATGAGAAATGATCTTGGCAGGGTGGCCAGGGGAGGAAGCGTTGAAGTCACCGCCCACAAGCGTCTGGAACCCTATGACAATGTGTTTCATCTGGTCTCTGATGTGAGGGCAGAGCTGGACAGCCACCTGGATACCGTGGATGTTCTTCGGGCCACCTTTCCCGGTGGTTCCATCACCGGATGTCCTAAAATTCGTTCCATGGAGATCATCGATGAGCTGGAGTCGGTGCAACGTCATGTGTACACGGGGTCGTTGGGGTATTTAAGCTTTCATGACACCATGGATCTTTCCATTGCTATCCGCACGGCCACCGTTGCCAACGGCAAAATCAACTATTCTGTGGGGGGAGGGATTGTCTTTGACTCCGACCCGGCAAAGGAACATGAAGAGACCCTGCACAAGGGCAAAACCCTCATGGATATTCTCACATTACAGGGTGCTCATGGCTATGAACCCCCTTTGTCTGCCTGGGTTAACGGAAAGATAATTCCCCAGGACCAGGCAATGACCCAGGCCCTTTCTCCGGGGGGGCAGTATGGTGCGGGAATCTTTGAGACCATCCGGGTAAACAGGGGCAAACCCTGCTTTTTCTTTGAACATATTCATCGCTTCAATGCCAGCTGGGAAGCGCTTTTTGAAACACCGCCCCCGGACATCTCCTGGGAGACCATCATGGCGCGTGTGCTGGATGCCAATGGGCTTAACCAGGCAGTGGCCGCCGTTAAAATAATGGCAGCCCTGGGCCCGGGAACCATGACGGGCACATCCGGTCGGAGAGATTTTTTGGCCGTTTTTGCACGACCCTATGTCCATCGACTGGAGGCAATCCAGCAGCCCGGTCTTCGCCTGGTCTCCTATCCCTTTGGTCGGCATACCCCCCTGGCAGATCATAAAACCCTTAATTATTTGTTTTATGACCGTGCCGGACAATATGCCAAGGCACATCAGGGGGATGAGGCCCTGATTTTAAATTCCGATGGGTCCTTGTCTGAAACCAATACCTGTGCCCTTTTTGCCCTGTTTGGAAATACGCTTTATTTGCCCCATTCCCCCCATGTGCTTCCCGGGGTGACAGGGCGTATGGCTGTGTCATTTCTACAAAAAGAAGGGTGTAATGTGAAGATAAAAAAAATGGATGCGAAAGAGATCTGTTCCATGGAGCATGTGTGTGCTGCCAACGCCCTTATGGGGGTTGTACCGGTGATTTCCATTGATGGTCATGCTCTTGTCCCTGCCACGGATCTTTGCCGCCGTCTGAATCATCGACTGAATGCTGGCTGACGGGCATGTCCTCCACTGGCACAATAAATAATGAAAGTGGCATAATGCCGCCCCGGCGGCTGGCCTGACCGGAACGGGAACGTCGGGGGGTATTTTTGCCCTTCCAGGCTAAACCACAGAAACTGCGGGCAAGTTTGTCCTCAAACAGAGTCTGTGCT